>QCJQ01000049.1 GCA_003215935.1 Prochlorococcus sp. AG-409-D09 | reverse complement strand
TAGACATCCATTAAAATTTACTTGACTTTCATCTCGAATCTTATTTAACAAAGGATAAAACCAAGTTGGCCATCCATTTGCAATATGTTTTGTACCGCTATAACTATAACTAATACCCTCATCTCCTAAAAAGACAGTTTTTCTAGGAACAAGATAATCTTTCCCAAATACTCGAACACTAGGTTGCTGCCATAGCAATTTAGTTTTAATTTTTGTTTCCCATCTTGTTGCATCCAATGGATCCATCCAATTAGCTAACAATCTCCAAGGCTTATAAGGATTAACTTCGATCATCTAGAATTTATTTTCATGTAAGAAAAAAAATTATCCCTTCTTTCATGATTCAATAAGAACTAAATATTAAAACTAACTCTTTGATAACAAAACCACAACCATTGTTGAAACAAAAGATTCCTATGAGATCTCCATGAAGTAGATGGTTTATCAGAATTAAAATTCTCAGGTGGAGGAACATCTCCCCTAGCCTTATCTCTCTCCATTTCGGAAATTAATCGAGAAACACTATATTCAGGATGTCCTAAGTGCATTAATTGTCTTTGATCTGTAGTCTCGAAAATTGTATATCCAACTTTTTCTCCATACGCTAGAAGTCTAAGACGGCCTTGTCGCTGAGCTTCTTCCATCATTGAGTCAGGCAAACCAGCATGTCTACTTTGAGGACACAAAAACTCATCATCTTGTGTACCCATTAAAGGATGACCTGGAACAAGACTTCTCATAGGGAAAACTCCAAAAAGTTTCTGTTTAAATATTTGCTTATCAATCCCAGCTAAATACGCTAAGGCAAATCCCGCCCAACAAAGACCAAGAGTACTAGCACATTTTATACGGGCTTCTTGAACCAAGCTAACCAACTCTTCCCAATAATAAACTTCTTCAAAAGGAATATGCTCAACTGGGGCACCTGTAACTATTAAGCCATCCAATGGAGAAGGAGACATTGCTTCTTCCCATCCAACATACAAATTTTCAAGATGATTAAGATCCCATGTCTTATAAGAATGAGACCTTAATCGAATCCAAATAGGTTCTATCTGTAAAGGCGATAGTCCTAAGGGGTGTAATAAATTAAATTCATATTGCTTACCTAAAGGCATAATATTTAATATACCAATTCTTAGAGGACGAATATCTTGTCTTTCAGCAAGTGCAGGTTCTATCCATGATATATGATTTCTTTCCACAGCAGAAATCTTGTGATAACTACGAGGAAGAATTAATGCCATAGATATCTCCTATTTCAACTAACTTGGTTTAAAGCTTGCTCAAAATCTTCCAAAATATCATCAATATGTTCAATCCCTACAGAAACTCTTACCATAGTAGGAGTTACACCTGCCGAAACTTGCTCATCATTTGAAAGTTGCTGATGTGTCGTAGATGCTGGATGGATAACTAAAGTTTTAGCATCTCCAACATTTGCCAGATGACTAGCTAATTTCAATGAGTTAATAAATAACACTGCATCATCAAAGCCTCCTTTTAAAGAAAACATAAGCATACAGCCCATACCTCTTCCAGTTAAATAAGTTTTAGCTCTTTCGTGATAAGGGTCAGAAATTAAACCTGGATAATTTACACTTTGAACTTTGGGATGATTGACTAACCATTCAGCCAGAGCTAAAGCATTAGAGGTATGTCTTTCTATACGTAAACTAAGAGTTTCCAATCCTTGTAACAATAAAAATGAATTAAATGGACTGATCGCTGGGCCCCAATCTCTCAAACATTCCAATCTTGCTCTAAGAGCAAATGCAATATTTTTATCCGAAGGAACACCAAGCATCTGACATATCTCACTTCCAAAGCCAAACGCATCCCAATGAACCAAACCATGGTAGGCATCACTGGGTTCACTCATTAGAGGAAATTTACCATTTCCCCAATTAAATGTACCCGCATCAACTATTACACCGCCTAAACTCGTCCCATGCCCTCCTATCCATTTGGTTGCACTTTGAACAACCACATCAGCTCCAAATTCAATAGGTCTTATTAATGCCCCAGCACCTCCAAGAGT
>QCJQ01000048.1 GCA_003215935.1 Prochlorococcus sp. AG-409-D09 | reverse complement strand
AAGGCTTTTTAAGAGTGAAAATAATTTTTTTAAGTTTGATAAAAGATCTTTTAGATTTTCTAATATTGCTTTTAGAAGAACTTTTATTGCTTCAGCCTTTTCGCTTTTATTGAAATAAAGGATTACTGCCCCTATGCCAATGGCAGATATTAAAAGAAGGATAAAGATACCCATAAATAAACATTTGATCTACTCTTTAAGATCCCTCGATTTCGCTGTTCAATCAAGTAGTTCTTAAAAAAATAAGAAGCGTTCATTAAAATCTAATGATTATTGAGTTTTTGTAAATCCGTTTGAATAAGCAGATCAAAGATTTCTCAGATTATTTAGTGGGATTAGCTTTGATTTTTTTAATTTAATTAAACTATCTATAATATTTAAACTTATTAGCTTATTAGTAATGACTACCTACTTGATAACAGGCTCTAACAAAGGATTAGGCTTGGAATATTGTAGACAGATTAAAGAAAGAGGTGATGAAGTAATAGCAACTTGTCGAGAATCTTCTCCTGAGCTAGAAGCACTTGATATACAAATACAAACTGGTATTGATGTTACCTCCGTATCCGCGATACAACAACTAAAGGCTAATTTGGGGAAAATTAAAATAGATGTTCTTATTCACAATGCAGGAATTTATGAATACAACTCAATTAGTGAAATTAGTTCGCAAAGCTTGATAAGGCAATTTGAAGTTAATGCTATTGCTCCTGTTTTGTTTACAAAAATAATTCTAGAAAATTTAGCTAAAACTTCAAAAGTTGTCTTGATGACTAGTCGAATGGGTTCAATTGAGGATAACACTAGCGGATCTTCTTATGGTTACAGAATGTCAAAGGCAGCTTTATGCATGGCAGGCAAGTCTCTATCAATAGACTTGAAGTCTAAAGGAATTTCTGTTGGTATTTTGCACCCAGGTTTAGTCAGTACTCAAATGACTGGCTTTACGCCCAATGGTATAACAGTCAAGACTTCTGTCGAGGGACTTCTTCAAAGAATTGATCAATTAGATATTTCTAATACTGGAACTTTTTATCACGCAAATGGAGAGGTTTTGCCCTGGTAATGTTTTATATTGCAATACTTTTAGACGAAAATATTAACTCAAATAATTTATTTAAAACACTTATTCTTAATTTTTCATTTAATTTTCCTAGTTCTTTGAAATTTTTTAAAATTATATTTTGACCTTCAGCTCCTAATGCATTAGTTATAAACTCTTGATCTTCTTCTACCCATCTTGATATCATATTTTTATTGGTTTCTAAATGACATTGGAGTCCATAAGCATTGCTTCCAATTTTGAATATTTGTTCTTTGCATATTTCACTGCTGGCAATTAAGTGGGAACCTTTTGGTAGTTTTATTCTGTCGGCATGCCAATGTAAGACAGATAATCCTCCTGTAAAATAATCTTTAAAATTTTCATTAAAAATTGATTCTTTTAAATATATTTTCCCCCATCCTATTTCTGTAATTTTATTTTGAGTATTTTGATCATATAGCTTTTCTACTTTACCACCACTTTCGTATGCCAAAAGTTGAGCACCAAGACAAACTCCTATTATAGGAATATTGTTATTTAAAGAATATTTAATTAATTTTAATTCTTCGATAAGCCATGGATATTTGGGATTTCCTATGTCTCTTACACCCATTGAGCCTCCAAGGATTAAAATTATATCTGTTTTATTTGGAATTGGTAGAGGTTCGCCTAAGAATAATTTAATTGTTTTTACTTTAAGTGACCATCTCTTTGCAATTTGGATGAATAAGCCTGGACCTTCTCGGTCTAGATGTTGAATAACAATTAGCTGTCTTGATGATTTTGATGGATTGTTTCTTTTAATTTTTAAAATAAATGCAATTATACTATTGTAATGCCTAGTCTCTAATTATTAATGAATTTTTTCTCTTACTTCCATTTCCAATTTATTAATATCTAATTTGATAGAGATGTTAATTTATTCTTAGTATTAAATAAGTGATTTTTTATTTAAAAATATTTTGATTGACTACTTCTATTCAAATATTTATCCAAATGTTTTTCCATTGAAGCCCCATTCTCTAGGGTTTATGTCTTCA
>QCJQ01000047.1 GCA_003215935.1 Prochlorococcus sp. AG-409-D09 | reverse complement strand
AATCTTGTTTGTTCATAGGAATCCAGCTCCAGTCAGTACATATAGTGATTTGATACCCAATCACATATATAGCAAGCATTGCTTGAAACAAATTAAGGTGTAGGCCAGGTGCATCCATGTTTTTATGATGTATTAAGCTGATAATTTCTGCAATAGAGCATTCTACATATTTGATAATAATAGAATTTTATTTTTTTTGAGACATTCTTCTTTTTTGAATCAGATGTACAGGATCTATCTGTCTTTGTCTGATCCATATATTTTAAATACTTGGTTTTTTAGCCTGATTCTCAAAAAATTACTGTTTTAACACGACCTCAAAACCCTTTTATCACCTTGCCTTTATTATACGATCGATAAGTTTTTTGCTGATTCATAATAGAAGTATTTAAAAGCGATTAATGTCATCAATTTAAAAAAGAATTTTTGAGAACAGAAGAACACCCAGGTAGCTACTAATTTATTCCACATTATTATCCCCATCTTCTCTCGATATAATAGAAAAACTAGCAGCATGAATAGGTAATTGTTACTATTAGGTAAAAATACGCAGACATTCTCCCTGTTGGGTGAAAATACCTATAGAATGTATAGAGTTTTATAGGTGAGCCATGAAAGATTATCCATTGCTTCCGTTTATTATTTTTGCAGGCGCTTTAGTTAGCACAGCTACATTCGGAATACCTGTATTTGCTGGCTAGTAGAATAAGAAGCAAATTGTAATTTATTGAAAGGTTACGTATTACCTAGTTAAATTAAGCTGCATGAAAGTTTATCTAATCAAAAATGATATTCAGTTTAGATATAAATTTTGGAAATTAATCCAATAAAGATATTTGATATTCGCTGAGCCATGTTTTAATTTAACTACTATTTTCCCTTAAAAAATAATAGCTCCTAACTTTTCAATATATATATATATATATTGATTTTATAAGTTCTTTACTTAATATCCCTTTTCTAACATTAAAACCATTGACCAACCTTAAGGTTCGTATTTAAAAGTTAGGTTTTGCTATAATATAGACATACAAAATTTTAATTCTAAATAGAAAATAAATTAATATAGTTTGGAACTCAATTATAAATATATTTGTAATTTAATATTCTAAAAGTTTAGTAATCTGATGATTATTTTTAATATGTTACTTATATTTTATGTCACTTTTTTTTAAATAAAAAACTAGCTCATAACAAGGAAAAATATAGCATAAATTTTCTTCATAAAATTCCATAAGTGGAGTAGATAGATTGAATATATAAGTTAGAAACTTTTTATATGCACTTAATATGATTACACCAGGATTTGTTGAGAATATTAATTTAACATTATATAGTTCTAAATTAAATGTTTTCTTGTATGCTGGTACTTTTCTAGTTAGGCCGAAATTATCTTTTGCTAGGTAACAAAAGCTATATAACCCAAAAAATTTTGTATGAGTGTAATCAGAATAATAATAAGGATTAGTAAAGTGAGGAACAATAATTTTTATCTTCCCATCTACTTTTAGTATTCGAGAGAATTCATCTATAAGAGTTGAAAGATCATTAATGTGCTCGAAGAAATGTCTACTAAAAATTTTGTCTACGGAATTGCTTGGGATTTCCTTTAATACATCAAATATATCTCCTACAATGTCAACGCAATCAAAATCTAATATATCAATGCCTATGAAATCACTAGATATTTTTTTTGATCCACAACCTACTTCTAGATTTAATGACTGAATAGAATCTAATTTTGACAAGACGTTTCTTTTATCGTAGATCATATGGTTGATTTTATATTAATTATAACGGCCTATGGGTTAATAATCAATTTCTCATATTTTTTTATCTGTATTTTTAAAGACTAAATAAATTAAATTAATGGAATCTAGTTGCTATGTTTTTATCTAGATATATTGCAAATGCAATATATATTGCTGTGATTGATATTAAATAATACATATTATTAGTTAAACTAAAGATTGCTAAAATTCCTATAGAAGTAACATAAATCGATGATATTTTTAAATGACTCCAGCCAGCTTGATGAAGTCTTTGATATAAATGTTGCTTATGAGGTGAGAATATATGTTGACCTGCTATAAATCTTCTGATAACACAAGTGAGAGCATCCAGGTACAATGGTGAAGATACAATTAGTATTTTAAATAAATCAAACCAGCTCTCTATACTATATAAAACTGAAACTAAAATAGACCCTAAATATAAACTTCCAACATCACCCATAAAAATTTTTGCTGGATGCCAATTAAATAATATAAATGCGATAAGAGAGGCAATTAGCACCCATAATTGAGGCTGA
>QCJQ01000046.1 GCA_003215935.1 Prochlorococcus sp. AG-409-D09 | reverse complement strand
TAGACGTCCTAGAATTAATTAATGAAAATGATTATATTATTATAGCTAAAGAGATTGATTTTAATTCTTGATGTTGATGGGATTGTTTTTGTGTATATTTTAATTTGATTTAAGCATTTCTGTATTTATACCTGAGGCTCTTTTAAGCGCAATTTTTCCCGTTCTTGCTATTTCTAATATTCCATATGGTTCTAATAATTTTTCTAGAGCGACAAGTTTTCCTGGATCACCTACTACTTCAAGTATTAAGGCTTCGTCAGATGCGTCAACTACTTTAGCTCTAAAGACTTGTAATAAATCTAATATTTTCCCTCTTTCTTTTTCTGTAGATGAAACCTTTAAGAGCATTAGCTCTCTTTCAACAGCTGGTAATTTCGTTAGATCTGATACATCAATTATATTTATTAATTTATCTAGTTGCTTTGACATCTGTTGGAGAGTTTGTTCGTCTCCTTCTACAACCATGGTTAGTCTAGATATTCCTGGCGATTCTCCTGGTCCGACTGCAAGACTATCAATATTGAAGCCTCTTCGAGCAAAAAGACCTGCAATCCTACTAAGTGCACCTGATTCATCTTCAACTAATACTGAAAGTGTGTGTTTCATTTTTTTTCCTTCAAGATTGTTGAATTACGTTCAATCCATTCCCAAACAAATTTATTGAAAATTTCTGGGGATTCATCGTGAGGACAATGTCCATTATCTTCTAATACTAATAAGTTGAGCTGCTTAAATTGCTCAATTATTTTTTTCCCTAACATTAAAGGAATTAAATTATCTTGTCTTCCCCAAACAAGAAGTATTGGAATAGGCTCAGGGAATTTTTCAATTTTTTGTAATAATTTTGGTGCAGTAAAAGCTTTTGGCCTCAAAGACATGCCAATGCACATTGATCTTAAAGCTTTTGCTGCATTTGCTCTTTGTGCAGGTTTGGTTACTATTGAATGGAGTTCTTTATCTTCCAAAATCGACTTATAGTAAGCGAATTGCAGGGCTAAAATTATTAGCTTAGTTTTTACAATGATATATATAAGAATTTCTATCGGAAGAAGTTTAAAAAATATATTAACTAGAAATTTTTTATAAATTTTAGGAATTTCAATATTTAACTTTGTCATAAAGGCTGGGTCTGGTAAGGGCGCAGCAATTATTTTTTCTATAAGATCAGGTCTTTTTGCAGCTGTAGTTATTGAAATAAGAGAGCCAAGGGAATTTGCAATAATAATTGCTTTTCCATGTTTTTTAGTATCGACAATATCTTCAAGAAAACTTGTTAACTGTTTAGCCCAAAATACATTATCTAATGATTTTATTTTCTTGTGTTCAGGCTGTTCAGATCTCCCAAACCCAATCAGATCAAATGCATAAACACAATAATTTTTTGAAGCAAAATAGGCTGCATTATTACGCCAATGAGATGAACTTGCTCCAAAGCCATGAATTAGTACTAATGGTTTTTGAGTTTCGTCTCCTAAAACCCTCCAGAAACATGAAATACCTTCCCAATCCCAGTAATAGGATTTTCCCCATTCAGAGCTTGCCATTTTTTTTGAAAAGTTCTTAGCCAGAAGCGTTTCTTCCTCTAATGAGCATGTACAAATTCTAATGAAAAAATTTAAGCACCCTTTCTTTTAGATGATTAATTTTGTTCTTGTTTTTAAGAACTTCTTTTGTTCTGAATTGTTAGGGGTTTAAATAGATGTGTGAATAAAATTTTTACTAAAGCATGGCATCTGAAATTTTTGGAGTTGCAGCAGTCTTTTGGGTTCTTATTCCAGTAGGTCTTCTTGGAGGAGTTTTGCTTTTAAAACTTCAAGGAGATTAATTTCCCCATTATTTAGATCTTTCATTTAGGCTCTTCACTTGTAATGCAATTATCTATGCAGGTTCTGGTCTTTGGTGGAACCGGCACTCTTGGTCGCCAAATAGCAAAAAATGCTATTGATTCAGGCTTCAAGGTGAGATGTATGGTTCGAAATCCTAGAAGTGCTTCATTCTTGCAGGAATGGGGCTGTGAACTTACTCGTGGAAATTTGTTAAATCAAGCTGATATTGAATATGCTTTAGATGGAATTGATGCTGTGATAGATGCCTCTACCAGTAGACCTGATGATAAGGAAAGTATTTATCAAACTGATTGGGAAGGAAAATTAAATCTTTTTAGGGCATGCGAAATTAAAGGGGTTAAGAGATTTATTTTTATTTCTTTATTGGCTACAGAAAGATATAGAAATGTTCCATTAATGGACATTAAATTTTGCACTGAAAGATTTCTTGCCGAATCATCTTTTGATTACACAATTTTGCAGGGTGCTGCGTTTATGCAAGGAGTTATAAGTCAATTTGCAATTCCGATATTGAACAATGAACCAGTTTGGATAAGTGGAAGACCTAGCGAAATTGCCTATATGAATACTCAAGATATGGCTAAATTTGCAGTTGCTGCATTGAGTAGCCCTAAAACAATAAAAAAATCTTTTCCTGCTGTAGGACTTA
>QCJQ01000045.1 GCA_003215935.1 Prochlorococcus sp. AG-409-D09 | reverse complement strand
CTTATCTGGTCCTGCAAGCATTACAGATGAAGCAATGATAATGGTTACAACTTGTACTCCGACAAATTGCTTTAAAAGATATCCATAGGAGCCAGTGTCTGAGTACTCAACAGTCGGTTCATTCTCAGGTAACCCATAATAAAAGATTTGGAAGACCTGAAATGCAATCACTAAGCCTGCTACTGCAGCCAAAGCATTAAATCCCCCAAAAGAGATTGTTGAAAAAAAAGGAGTCGCGTAAATCATTTAGCAAAGGCGAAGCTATTACTTGCTTGTAATTACAGCATCGATTTCATAAAAAGCTTCAAGAGCTAATACTCTGAAACCTATTCGAAATATTTCATAGAACAATATTTAAGACAGAATATGGAATGTCTCTAGCTGAAAACCATTTCAGGAGAATGGATAAGAGAGGGTAGAATGATCTTTAATGAAAAGAAGTTAAAAAAAAACTTCAAAGTATCTTTACATTAAACAAACTTAAATCAATCAAAAACAGGATTATTCAACTACAACAAATATGGCTAAAGAGCGTTCTAATGGCAAAAAAGAAAGCAAAAGCTCTTATCAATCCTGTAAGATTTATCATTAATGATTTTTTGTTTTTTTGACTCAAGTAACTGTTGGAGAAAACGAAGGGATTGAATCAGCTCTTCGCCGCTTTAAACGCCAGGTATCTAAGGCTGGCATTTTTGGAGAACTTAAACGTCTTCGCCATCATGAAACTCCTGTAGAAAAATACAAGAGAAAACTTCAGCAACGCAGAAGGAGCCGTAGAAGATAAAAATCGAATAACTTGGTGAAGTCTGTCCTTAATTCTAAGGAGACTATTAAAAGTATCATTTATTTGCTGTCTATAAAAATGAGAATCAGCAATGCTTAGAGAAAATTGTTGGGTTTGGTTCAAAGGTGCCTTAAAAGAAGGCGGCCACTGGAAAGGGGGCTTCACATACAAGAAAGATGAAAATCCTGGGGTTCTTATTGAAAGTCCATCTTATGTAACTTGCAGGGTACCAGAATGGAGAATAAGTACTACTGAGCCCACTGACAGAAATATAGGTCCAAATATTCCAGAAAACGCTATTTGGAAAATAATATAATTTTAATTATAAAAAATAATGCTAATTTTAATTTATTAATTATTAATTTTTTTTATTTTCATAGAAATATATTATTGACTAATATCTACACCTAAAAAAGGAATAAGAATTTTAACCATTGATGGAATAATCAAAAGCACTGTAATAAGCCTAACTGCATGCAAAGCAGCTACTGCAGCACCTACTCCAAATTCAGCTCCTACTAAACTCATTCCTATAGTTCCTCCTGGTGCAGCTCCTAATAAAGCAACCAAAGGATCAACGCCTAATAAACGAATGGTTAAAAGAGCAACCAACAATCCTGAAATTACAAGAGTAATAGTAATTAATAAAGCAGGCTTCCAAAGTATTTGTAATTCTCCTATTGTATCTTGATTGATTCCAGTTCCGATAACTGTCCCAACTCCTATCCCTAGAGCAGTTTTAGTTCCGACCGGCCAACTTGCAACATCAAAATAACCACTAATACTTAATAAGCCTGCACCCAAAATCGCTCCTACTAAAGGTGCTGCTGGAATTCCGCTTAGGAGCATTAATCCTCCCAAAGCAGTTCCACCGAGAATGTATATAAATAAAGTTAGGAGAGTAGGCATAAGAAAAACTTAGAAATTTGAATCTAAACCTAGGTTAAATTGATTCTGATACTGCTTTCAATATTCTTACTATTATTAATCAAAGGGCATCAGTTATTTTAATCAATGCCTTGAGTATCCCTTCCTCAAAGATTGAATGCCCTGCATCAACTATCACATTCAGGGTACTATTATTCATTTCATTATGTAATTCCCATGCGTTCTTTAACGGGCAAACAATATCGTATCTACCATGGACAATAAAAGTTGGAATATGCTTTATTGATTTTATATTTGTAAGAATATAGTTTTCTTTAAGAAAAATATTATTTTTAAAAAAATGTGATTCAATTTTGGCAAAAGCAATAGAAAAATGATTGTTATTTGATTTTTTTATATAATCACTTGAAGGAATAAGTCTACTAGTTGACATCTCCCATAAAGTCCAAGATTGAGCAGCTCTTATAGTTATTGAAAAGTTCTCACTAGTTAAGCGAGAATAATATGCACTTATTAAGTCTGATCTTTCTTCTGGCGGAATGAAAGATTTATATTCTTCAAATTCTTCTGGAAAGATCTCACTAGCACCATATTGATAAAACCATCTAAGTTCAGAAGATCTGCACAAAAATACACCTCTTAAAATAAAACTTAAAACACTATTGGGATACTTAATTCCATAAATCAAAGCCAAAGTACATCCCCATGAACCTCCAAATAAATGCCATTTTTCAATAAGAAGATTTAATCTCAAAGCCTCAATATCATTAATTAATGCTTGAGTATTATTATCTGCCAAAATGGCATGAGGAGTAGATTTTCCGCACCCACGCTGATCATATTGA
>QCJQ01000044.1 GCA_003215935.1 Prochlorococcus sp. AG-409-D09 | reverse complement strand
ATTGATGAGGCTTTAGGTGATTCGATTAATACTGGAATTTATCTTTTTGAACCTGAAATATTTGAGCATATTCCTTCTGGGAAACCATTTGATATTGGCTCTGATTTGTTTCCTAAATTAGTTGAAATGGGGGCACCTTTTTTTGCATTGCCTATGGATTTTGAATGGGTTGATATTGGCAAGGTTCCAGATTATTGGCAAGCTATTAGGAGTGTTTTGTTAGGAGATGTTCGACAAGTAGGAATACCAGGAAAGCAAGTCAGGCCAGGGATCTATACAGGATTAAATGTTGCAGCTAATTGGGATAAAATAAATGTTCAAGGGCCTATATATGTGGGGGGTATGACTCGTATTGAAGATGGTGCGACTATTATTGGTCCTTCGATGATAGGGCCAAGTTGTTGTATATGTGAAGGTGCAACTATTGATAATTCCATTATTTTTGACTATTCAAGAATAGGAGCTGGGGTTAATCTTGTTGAGAAATTAGTTTTTGGTAGATATTGTGTTGGTAAAAATGGGGATCATTTTGACTTGCAAGAGGCTGCACTTGATTGGTTGATTACAGATGCGCGGAGGCAAGATTTAGGCGAGCCTTCGCCACAGCAAAAAGCTATGGCTGAATTACTTGGAACTGATTTAATGAATGCTGCTAATTAATGTTTGCTAATTCAATGATTTTTGGAATATGCTCCTCTGCCTTAATTGCCATAATGTGTATACCTTGAGATGAGTTTAAGAATTTTTTTATTTGTTCAGAAGCAATTGATATGCCTTCTTCAAGGGGATTAGAAGCTTCTGCAAGTCTTTGAATAATTGAATCAGGGATGCACGCTCCAGGAACTACTTTTTTAATGAATATTGCATTTTTTGCTGACTTTAGTAAGAAAACACCAGCTAAAACAGGAAGACCAAGTGGAACAGCCACTTCTTGGCAGAATTTATCTAATATTTTTTCATCCATAACCATTTGTGTTTGTAGGAATTTGGCACCAGCTTCTTTTTTTAATTCTAAACGCCTTCTTAATCCATCTAAGCTTCTGCAATTAGGATCAGCTGCCGCTCCAGGGAACAGTGTTGTGGGGCCATCAGGTAACAACCCTGAAACTGGATCTTGACCATTATTTAGTTGAGTTACTGTTCTTAGAAGTTTTATTGAATCATATTCATGAATTGATCTAGCATCAGGCTGATCGCCAATCCTTACAGGATCTCCACTCAGGCACAGAATATTTCTTATACCTAGTGCACTTGCTCCAAGAAGTTCCGCTTGTAATCCAATACGATTTTTATCTCGGCAAGCTACTTGAAGGACTGGCTCAAGATTTGCCTCTAATAAAATTTTGCAAAGTGAAAGACTGCTCATTCTCATTATTGCTCTGCTTCCGTCTGTAACATTTATTGCATGAACTTTCTTTGATAACACATTTGCTTTAGAAATTGCATGAGCTGTATTTGCCCCTCTTGGAGGCATAATCTCAGCAGTAATGGTGGTAAGCCCCGATTCAATTTGACTTTGCAGTCTTGATTTCACTTTCTTTTTTTAAATTAGATAATTACTATCGGTTATCAAAGGCGCAAATTTGCCTAATATGAAGTGATGAGTTGATTGGGGTGATTTAATGCTTGCAGGGGAAATCTCCAATTCAGCTCATATGGCCCTCTCTGCGAGGGAAATGGAGATTATTGAGTTGGTTGCCGATGGGCTTACTAATCAAGAAATAGCTGAGAGGCTAACAATAAGTAAACGTACTGTTGATAATCATGTCAGCAATATGTTTACAAAAACCGGTTCAAAAAATCGAGTTGCGCTTTTGAATTGGGCAATGGATCATGGAAAGATATGTCGTGATGGATTTAATTGTTGTTCCTTGCCTGATTCTGATATTTCTGAAAGCCCTTAACTTTTATAGCTTTAGCTTCTTGAAAATTTTCAGGGAATGTCATCAGTGAACATTCAATTGAAGGCAAATCGAATAATTCTGCGTAAGCAACGCAAGCTTCTTTATCAGCGCAGATAAATCTGAGCACTCCGTCAGTGTCATATAAACCATACAAAACTATCCTCCTGAAGCTAAAGCCACTGAAATAGCCAGCATTTAAATGGTTGAAATATAAAGACAATCTAAAGGATCATGTGCCGTTAGTTTCAAGATTCTTTGGTTTTTGCTCAATTAGTCGCTTTTCTATAGGCCATACGGAGATAGGCCATTGAGCAAGACTTGCATTGCTCCAAATTGTCAGACCTGTGATTTCTTTACTGCACCACGAAGGAATCTTGATACTCTCATTTATAGAAGCGAGTTCTATTTCCGCTAGAACTAATGAATAGTTGCTCCCTGTAAAATAATCAACTACCCAATTTAAATTATTATATTTAACTGTATATCTTCTTTTGGTTAATTTATGTAATGAGAGGTTCCACATTGATTCACCATCTTCTTGTGGGATTTCGTATTCAAATTCATAATTCTCTATTCCTTTTTTAGAAGATTTGAGTGTTATAAATGATTTTTTGTTATTAATAATTCTTACTCTAATTGCCCATTTATTAGTATTTGAAGTTAAGTAACCTTGCTTGTAATCTTCATGTTTTTCTATGAAACTCCTCCATTCTAATCCTTTAACGATAAATCTTCTTTCAATTTCTATTGCCATTATATTTCAGATAATTATGGTTTAACTATGCTTCCTGCCCAATGAAGTTTTTGTGCAAGTGTTTCAAAATAGGATTCTCTATGATCCAATGTAATCATAATAGACTTGTGTCTAGATTTTTGTATATTAAATCTACTATTCATATCAATTAAGCACGAACTGGATCCATCATTCCAAACTCTTATGGTTCTATGTTTTTCTCCAATTGGTTTTATAACTATTTTTGAATCTGCAGGGACAATAACTGGTCGGTTAGAAAGACTTACCGGACATATTGCACTCACAATTATTGCATCTATTTTAGGATGAA
>QCJQ01000043.1 GCA_003215935.1 Prochlorococcus sp. AG-409-D09 | reverse complement strand
TGATCTCCAAAAATGCTATTCATCAACCAACTTACAAATAACACAATTGGCATAATCATCAGCCATCCCCTAATAGCTGTAATTGAAGCCAAACTCAAAGGTCTTATCTGCCATTGCAACCAACCACCTTTCGGTTCATCTAATTTAGGTAAGCCTTTTAATTGTTGTCTCAAAATCAATAAAGGTGGAATTGTCATTGATATATAACCAAGGAACACCTTTAGTGATTCTGATGCAGGACTGTTTAGACCATTCGTGAGGATCTGAATCAAAGGGACCACTAGTGTAGGCAAAACAACTTCCCCTAGAACAACAAAGCCTCCTGCTACCAACAATGTCATATCAATAAGAGACAAGGGGAAATATGTCAAAGTTGGCCATTCATTATTTTTCCTTCGCAATAGAAGAAAAAATTGAACGATCAATAATATTAGGCCTATCAATGAAGCCAAGACAGGAAGTGACTGACTAAGAATTAACCGAAAAGCAACTAATTGCGATGTTTTTTGATCAATACAGGAATCTTGACTCCCCCCAAAGGAAAGACAGGTAACCCTAAACAACAACGGATCTAAATTCATTTCTTTAAGTGCAATCAATTCTTCAGAATTAAATCTTTTGCCCGCTAAAATTTTTAAAAACTGATTTTGTACTTTCAATAAATTCTCATCTTTAAAATCTCCTTTAAGCAGAACATCCCTGTTCCCTTGAGATGACTCAAGAGCCGCTAAAAGGATTTTTTGACGCTCTTCCAATTTTTCAATAGGAATATCAATCAAGCTTTGTCTTAAGGTTTGTTGAGGATTAGCAGAAACGAAAAAAGGTTTTATTGATTCTGGGATAGAAGAAGATGACATAAAAGCCATCTCTTGTTGAAGAATAGATAGTCTGGGAGCAACTGAAGGGCGACTAAAACTCTCCTTAAGGCCTTGCTGCCAAACCAAAATGGTTAAGCCCAAAGAAAGAATTGTCATCACCAATTTCCAAGCAGGATTGGCCTTTGTCATGAAAAATCCTTGAAATCAAAAGTGAAAAAAAGAAGGAATCTCTTTACTAAACAAACATTAGGTTGGCAGATTACACATACGATAACTTTTACCAAAACTATTGCCTTATGACATTGCGCCTCCTACTAGTTCGGCATGGGCTAAGCACTTTCAATAAAGAAGGAAGAATCCAAGGTCGCAATGATCTCTCTACTCTTACAAGTGAAGGGAAAGAACAGGCTATAAAAGCAGGAAAAACACTCACAAACATTTCAATTGATTCAATTTACAGTTCACCACTTAAACGAGCCAGGGAAACTACGGAGATTCTTGTAAAACAACGTAGTGAAAGTATCAAACCAATATATACAGATGATTTGCTTGAAATTGATCTTGGCCCATGGAGTGGCATGACAAAAGAAGAGCTAAACCAGAAATTTCCAGAAGCTGTTTCAACATGGAAAAAAAGGCCAAAGGAACTTATTATAATGAGAAATAATGGAAGTACTTTTAAACCTATTAAAGAACTTTTTAAGCAAGCAAATTCTTTCCTTGAGAAGTTAATCAATAATCATACTCTAAATAAAAATCAATCAGTTCTAATTGTTGCTCATAATGCAATCCTTAGGTGTATCTTAATTCAATTATTAGGAGATCCAGATCAAGGTTTTAGAAGATTGCAATTAGATAATACCTCAATTTCAGTTATCAATATAAATTCAACTCATTCAAAAAAGTATTCTGTTCAAATTGAATGCTTAAACAGTACAGCCCATTTACATCCTGCATTACCTGAGCAAGGGAACAAAAGCCGTTTAATCTTAGTTAGACATGGAGAAACCAACTGGAATAAAGATTGCAGATTTCAAGGGCAAATAGATATTCCTCTCAATGAAAATGGCAAAAAACAAGCTGCTGCTGCCGAGATTTTTCTCAAAGATTTTGAAATCAATAGAGCATTTACTAGTTCAATGTCAAGGCCTAAAGAAACAGCAGAAATCATTCTCAGATCGCATCAACAAATTGAATTAAAACAAAAACCAGAATTAATCGAAATTGGACATGGCTTATGGGAAGGGAAGCTAGAAGAAGAAATCAAAGGAACTTGGCCAGATCTCCTAGAAAGTTGGCAAAACAAACCTGAAAAAGTTCAAATGCCAGAAGGAGAAAACATTCATGATGTCTGGAATAGGTCTACAAAATGCTGGGCAGAGATTTGTAATAGCCTTAAGGAAAAGGAAACCGCACTCGTTGTTGCTCACGATGCAGTAAATAAAACAATTCTCTGCTATCTTTTAGGACTTAGTTCTTCAGATATTTGGATGGTAAAACAAGGGAATGGAGCGATTAATGTTATAGATATATCGAAAGATCCAGAAATACCTGATAGTGTTACCTGCTTAAACTTAACCTCCCATTTAGGAGGTGTATTAGATAATACGGCTAGTGGAGCATTATAAGTAAATGTCTAGGAATTATTTTTTCAACAAAATTCAAATACTTGTCAGCTCAAAAAAATCAGTAGTACAAGACTCAGTGTTAATTCACAATGGACTAATCAAAGCATTTGGGAAACAAGCTTTAACATTAGCCAATGAATTGGGAATCAAGCCAAGCAATGGCAATCATAAATTATTAGCACCCTGCTTAGTCGACCCTCATTCAACCCTAGAAAAGCCTATAACTGGTCAAAACGAAAATATAGAAAGTCTTATTAAAAAAGCTGCATTAGCAGGTTATGGGCAATTAGCACTTCTTCCTAAAGGTAATCCATATCGAGATAAGCCGGAGATACTAAAATATTTAAGACAAAGTAATGAGACAGTATTAATTCATTTTTGGGGTGCCTTTACTTTAGAAGGGAAAGGGCATGAGTTGACACAACATGCAAGCCTGTGTGAAAACGGAGCAATTGGCTTAGCTGGAAGTGACTCAATAATCCCCTTAGAAATTCTTCACAAAGGATTATCACTTGGAGAGTTTGGTTCTCATCCTATTTTGATCGCTCCACGAGATCCCAAAATTCAATCTGAAGGCCTCACTAGAGAATGCGTTGAAACA
>QCJQ01000042.1 GCA_003215935.1 Prochlorococcus sp. AG-409-D09 | reverse complement strand
GCCCCATCCCATGCCGTAGACCCTTATCCCATTAATACTTCCAAGATCAATTAATGTAGCTGAAAGTAAATAAGCTGGCGTTGCAAGAGGAATTAATTGAATAAGCCTTAAAAATTTTCTTCCGGAGAATCTGCAATTGGACAATAACCAGCCATTCGTTGTCCCAACTATTCCACCTAATAAAGAAGAAAGAATTAATAATGAACAAGTACCTTGTATTTGCTTGAATCCATCAGGACCAAGGTTGACACTTCCATTTTTTACTCCTATTAAACCTTCAGAAAAAAGATGAATAAAAGGAAAGATAGCAGTTATCCCGAGTATTACTGCAAGAGCATTTAATAAAAAACGGTTTTTTCCCACTTGGAAGAGAAGAAATAAATGGATGTTGGTTCCAAAAAGATAAAGATATTTAACTATAATATTGTAACTTTGTAATGCATAGAAAATATAATTAAATTCTAATAAATTATTTCTATATTAAAGATAGTATAATTCGTCAACAAGAAAAGTAACTTCAATATTTTAGCGCAAATTTAAATTTCTTTTTTTGCGCTTGATTTTTCAGTGCTTATAACTCTATATTTTCTCATTACATTTGGAATCGTCTCAATACGAATGATTGGTTGATTAAAATAATTGCAAATATAAAATACAATCGCTAGAAAATATTTAAGTTGCCTGGATAGAGTAATCAGCTATTTTCTAAATCAAGTTTTAATACTATTAATTATAGAATCTTATAAAAATTTTTATTGCTATTTTTACGAATTCGAAACTTATGATCAAAATATATATTACCCCTTTTTGCAGTAAACAGATCTAAATTAAAATTAATTTTAATTGCCTTTTATTTAGATACGATCAACTAAATAAATTTTCAATTTCTTCAGCTAGCTTTATGTCTAAATTAGTTAAGCCATTGACATTATGAGTTATTAATTCAATAGTTACTTTATTATATACGTTACTCCATTCAGGATGATGATTTAGTTTTTCGCTAATTATGGCGACTTTTGTTATAAAAGCAAAAGCTTCAAGGAAATTATTGAATTTAAATAATCTTTTTAACTTTGTTTTTCCATTAACCAGTTCCCAGTGCTTTAACTTTTCTTCTAAAACCTTAATTTCGAGATCATTAAGAAGAGGTTCTTGCATAGCTTAAATTTTTTTCCATTTACATTCTTATTATTCCGTTCAAGATAGTTCTAAAAAAATAGATTTATTTTTTATTTCACAAGATCTATTTCTACTTTTTTTGAAATTCACCGATAGCGTGCAAAGTTAAATCCCTTGTCGGTGCTAGTTCTCGATGTTCCCAAATATAAATTCCTTGCCAAATACCTAAAATCAATTTCCCTTCCTCTACGCTTAAGCTGAGATTACTATGTGTAAGTACTGTCCTTATGTGCGCGGGCATATCATCAGGACCTTCATCATTATGGAGATAGGTTTTTAATGATCCATTACCACTAAGGCTCTTAAATCCTTCTTCTGGAATGAGTGAATCGAAAAATCTAGATAAATCTTTTAAAACATTTGGATCAGCATTTTCATTAATTATAAGACTACAACTTGTATGCAAAAGTGACATGAATAAGACTCCTTTCTGAAATTTATTTAGAGTGATCCATTCATTTACTTGCTTTGTTATGGGAGTAAAACCTTTGCGTTGTGTTTTGAATTTCAACTGCGAAATAATTTGATCCATTACCAAAATTCTAAATAATTTTTAAAATCTATTCTAAATATCTATATATAGCAATGTTTAAACTTTTAAATTTATAATACATGTCTTTTTTGCTGACTTTCTAGACTTTAAAAATTCATAGATAACAACGTTAAAGTGTTTTTTATCAATAATTCATTTTTTATTGTTTGGTTATTAACTAATTTTCTTTTACTATTTTATCGAGAGAAGAAAATCATCGTGATTTGAATATATTTGATTACTAATAGATCTGAAGAAAAAGAGATATTTTTAACAATAGATATTAAGCTTATTTAAATATAGCTTATAAGAACTTGTCTGAATCGGCTTGGCAGTTATTGGGAGACTATCTTCGCGAAACCTGCTTGTTTGGATCAATACAAAGTACTCTCTATTGGGATCAGAATACTGTTATGCCTTCTCAAGGGGCTGCTTGGAGAGGTGAACAATTAAGTCTTTTGGCTAAACATTTACATGAAAGAAAAACTAGTAATCAGTTTCAAACACTTTTACAGGCAGCAAAAGAAGAGTTTCTTGTGCACGTAAATTCCAATAAATGCGATAATGACTTTTTGAGGGATAGATCAAGAAATATTGAACTCCTTGAGCAAGATTTTTATAGACAAAAGAAATTGGATTCTAGCTTGGTTGTTCAATTGGCTAAAGCAAAGGCTGAAGGATATAACCTCTGGCAACAAGCAAAATTAACTAATGACTTTAATTGCTTCTCTCCAGCATTGAAGAAATTGATAGGCCTCAGGCAGGAAGAGGCTAATCAATTGTCCGAAGATAGAAGTTGTTGGGAGACACTTGCTCAACCATTTGAACCTGATTTATCTGTGAAAAGATTAAATCAATTATTTACACCTTTACGAGAAAAGTTGCCAGAGCTACTAAAAGAATTAGTTACTTTAAAAACTGATGAAAAAAGTGAATGGGATTTAGATATTCCTAGTCAAGAGATATTATGCGAGCAGTTATTGGATAATTGGAAAAGAAATAAGAATATCATTGCAACTGCAAGATCACCACATCCTTTTTCGATTACTTTAGGGCCGAATGATTTTCGAATTACCACAAGGATTGTTAAAGGCCAACCTCTTTCTTCTTTCCTTGCTACAGCACATGAATGGGGGCATTCTCTTTATGAACAAGGTTTACCTTCTACAGCTCATCAATGGTTTGCATGGCCTTTAGGCCAGGCAACTTCAATGGGGGTTCATGAAAGTCAATCATTATTTTGGGAGAATAAGGTAGCTAGAAGTTTTGCTTTTTCAAAAAGTTTTTGGACAAATTTTCAAAAAGCAGGTGCTCCGATTTCATCTGCTGTGGATTTATGGAAGGCAATGAATCCTATGATTCCTGGATTGAATCGAGTGGAAGCTGATGAATTAAGTTATGGTCTGCATATTTTGATCAGAACTGATTTAGAGATTGCTTTATTAGAACAGGGACTTGATGTTGATGATTTACCATTTGAATGGAATAAAAAGTATAAGGAATTACTAGGCCTTTCTCCTCAAAACGACACTCAAGGATGTTTACAAGATGTACATTGGAGCGAAGGAATGTTTGGCTATTTCCCTTCATATTTATTAGGTCATCTCATTAGTGCACAGTTAACAGTTTCTATGGAAAAAGATCTAGGTCCTATTGAAGATTTAATCAAAACCAATCAAATTGTTGAGTTAATTGAATGGCTGCGTAAAAATGTACATCATTATGGTCGAAGTCTGAACGCAGAAGAACTTGTAAAGACAGTTACGGGTGAAGAATTATCTCCAAATTACTTTATTGAATATATTATTAAAAAGACTCAAAATCTAATCAATATATAATTATAGTTAAAGATGTATTTTTTTAAGTGCCATTGAAATTCTAATCTATTTTTCTTTGTTCGCTTTTAAAGCAATTATCTTTCCCAGTTTCTTCTATTATATTCACTTGGAATCTTTTTAATTATGGCCAATCTTGATCAGCCTCCTAGTCGCAGTATGCCTAACTTGCTTCATGTTTTGCCTGCCTTCTCTGATGAGGCAGAGTTGAGACTTAATACTATTATTGAGCTTAATTCAAATACTATTAATAAATATGAGTTAATTACTGAGACAGGACATTTAAAGCTTGACCGCGTTGGTTACTCTTCCTTGGCTTATCCATTTGCATATGGTTGT
>QCJQ01000041.1 GCA_003215935.1 Prochlorococcus sp. AG-409-D09 | reverse complement strand
TCAACATCCTTATTGATTCTTCCTTCAATGTACTCTTGAAATGATGAGTATGAAGTCATCATCAATATCTTGTCTACCTTAGTATTGATTCTACTATTAGTCTTAAATTTATGATTCATGGTATATCTCTGCTAATGATGATTACAAGGTTATAGTTGCAAATTCCTTACGAACTAAATCCTTGTGCAACTGAGAATAATTCTTGCCATGATGCTTCATTAACTTCTCTTCCATCTCCCATATTCTATCTACTTCATATCCTGCATAAGATACATTCTTGATCCTACTTGGATAGTTTGGTTTGGTATATCTGGCGTTGTAAGTAGTCATTTGAGGTATATAAGTAATAATGGGACTTTGAATATTTACTAATGTATGTATTTATCTAATCTGAGTGTATGCAACCTTAGACAACATTACGAACCTATAATTAAAAACACCTTAATAAATAAACTCTATATAAATAACTCTATGAAACATCACTTTAATGACCCTATAGTAATCTTAAGGTAATAACTAAGGGATAAATTTCTCTCAACCTATCTATACAAGTTTCCTTTACTTTTTATAGAAAATATGTTAAAATCTTAACATTAGGTTGGAAACAATATGAGAGAGACTTATGAAACATACTTACCCAAGTCAACTGTACACATTCAACTCAGATATTTATTTGGAGGAACCATTCTTCAAGGAGATGGTAACAATATTTGGAGTATTAGAAGACACTAAGACTAAACAACCATTAACTAAAAAGATGAATGGTGGTGATGCTTATAATGTTAAATGCAAATCATGTGATAAAGGTATTGCTTGGTTATGTAGAAACAAACGACAAGATACTTACATTTTAATTTGTCCCTATTGTCAGACAGGTATTGTCTTACATGAATTGATTAAGAGATATGGTGATAAAGATATGTTTAAGAGGTGGAGAAAAGCAAGGTGGCAGAAGAATTCTACTTATAAATGGGGAGGCATCAAAAACAGGAAGACTAAGAAGTCATCTCTCCCATAGACACCTTTAGTTTGTGTAAGTGAGAATATAATTTAATGATGGTATTATCCCACTCTGAGAATGTATCATCCTCATCTTCTAATTCATACTCTACTATCTTCTGAAGCAATTCTATTAGGTTGACTGTTTCATCATGAGATAGATTCATCACCACTAATTGGTCTAGTACTGTTACCTGTAGAATAGCACCAGTAGCAGTAAAAAAAATTACTCAGAAATTTTTCTCAAGCAAGAGGAATACTTTATAGATTAGGATTCAACCCTTTTTTAATATACAAGTTTAGAATTTCACCCAACACAACTGACTCTCATAATTCTTGGTGACATACTTAAATTCATAGTTTCTTTTAATACTGCATACCAAGAATGGGTTATTACATTCAACAAACATCTGATCCCATAATGTGAAACCATGTTGCTTAGCGATTGCCTGAAAAGAGAAACTCATATCATGTATTCCATTCTCACCATTCCTTGCGGTACCAACAACCATAATGACTGGATGAATTATCTTCTCTTTGTAGTTTGACTTCTTTATTACTCTGCTTAGATTCTTAAACATTACATCTATTTTACTATCAAATTCTTCTATCTCCATATTGCATAAGTCATTAGGGTCATCTGAATATGGTTCTGCATTTAAGTAATAAGGTGGTGAAGAGAAGACAGCATCAATAAATTCAGACTTACCTTCAAATTCTTTCATCTCACATCCACATCCATCTATCAGTTGAAACTCATCACCAGAGACATCTATATGCTTCTCTACTACCTCTCTAGTACGTTGTGATGATGTTGGGTTTATTTCATATCCAATAAACTTTCTATTCAGACTTAATGCTGTTATTGCTGTAGTACCTCTCCCATTAAAAGGGTCTAGTACTAAATCACCTGGATTAGTGTAGTAGTCAATAGAAAACTTACTATGTTCAGGATTCATCTGGTGAAGTCTGATAGGTGTTTCACCAAACCTCAATGCACCTTTTTGTACTCTTAGACTCTCATCATGATTGACTAAATCACATACCTTCTTCAAGTCATCTTCTACCTTCTGGAATTTCATTATTGACTTAGGGAAATCACCAAATCTTTCTTTGATGTCAAAACTCAAGTGTGATTCCCTTGTTAACTTAAACTCATTTAATTTTGCATGGTAGAACGCCATCTTCCACGTTCTACATTTACCAGTGATTAGTAGTTTGCATACTAACTTTTGAATGTCATCAGGTTCAGATGAGAGTTTGATTAAATCTAATAATGAGTCTGCAAACTCAGTATCTACCAATAAGTCTTTAACTTCAGGGTGAATCTTGGATACCTGCTTCCTCTTTTGATATGACCTTTCTGATAAACCTATTCCTTCAGCAATATCTTTAATCCTCAGTTTGCCTTCAGATGATGTGAATCTATTATCACCAGATGATTTGGTTAGTCCTAATGCCTTTAGCAACTCCTCTCTTCTAACAATATGATCTGCTGTCTCAATATGGTTTAACTCATTCCTTTTGAGATTCTCATCTACTTCAACCAACTCTGAATACCTGTCATCTCTATCCTGAACAATTGAAGGTATGGTACTTATTCCAAGTTTTTGATAAGCAAGATACCTATGGAATCCAGCAAGGAGATTCTTGTTTTTATCAATGGTAATAGGGTTTATCAGTCCTACCTGACTTATTGACTCAGCAATTTCATTTACCTTGTCTTCAGAAGGTTGTCGTAGTCTAAATTTCACCACCACATCAGACACAGCAGTATCTACTACTTGCATTGATGCAGTCATGTTGAGTGTCTAGTACCTATTACTGCAAAGGTACCACCTGTTGTAGGGGTGAACAAGTATTCACCCCTAAGAATATTTCTTGATACTTTCTTCCCAGTCTTTTAGTGATGATTGACAATCTGGAGGAGAAGGATACTTGTAACCTTTTAGTCTCATCCAATCACTTCTCATAGCACCTAATATCCATGATTGAGACAAGGATTTAGCACCTTCATTTAATAACTCAACCTGCCTTTTATCCAGTAATTTCATCTCTTTATATTCTTCTCTCCAGTTACTATCATCCCAGTCTTGATTAGTCATGCTACTGCCTCCTTTTCAATCAATTCTCTGTATTTGTTGAAGGTCGCTGCCTTATCACTATCCAAGTATTGCTGGAGTGACAGCAGATTCTTATGACCTGATATATCCATTATCTCTCTGACATTCCAATTCTTCTGTAGGAGATGAGTAAGTCTGGTTCTTCTGAATGTATGGGTGGATGCACCTTCAACACCAATCCAGTCAAATGCCTTCCTGAAGTATTCATCTACTGATTGACTACTCAGTCTCTTCTTACCTTTAACATAATTCGCATTTCTACTTGCAGTGAAGAAGATATAGTCATCATCTACAAGTTTGTTATGCGATATCCATGCCTTTATACCCTCAATAAGTCTGTTTGGTAGAGGGATTTGCCTTGTCTCTTTGGTTTTGGTAGATGACTTCTCCAGAATGATGATGCCATGTGAGAAGTTGATGTTTCTCACTCTGAGGGAACTAATCTCACCAACACGACCAGCAGAGAAGTACATAGTCTCAGCAAGCAAGGCATACTTCTCTGGTAGTTGAGTTAGAAACTTCTCCAGTTGCTTTGTGGACAGGATGGATGCTTTGCCACTCCTTAGTGATTTACTCATGATGTAGGGGTTTGTGTAGGTGTCTGGTGTCTAGTACTGGTGTGATGCTGCTACCAGTTTTTTGATGTCTAGTACTGCTCTAGTGCAGAAATCTTGTGATTTAACCTATTATACCTGATGTTTTACATAAAATACCAAGTTAAAATATAAGGAATACCAGGAGTTTTTGCCTGGTAGCAACCATTGATGACTTTTTTATCCTAAAATATTTCTATCTTTTACAATCCAACTTGTGCATATTTGTCTTTTATGGTAGTGATATTTTACTGGTAAAGTTGCTTCAGATTCTTATACACACCAGACACCAA
>QCJQ01000040.1 GCA_003215935.1 Prochlorococcus sp. AG-409-D09 | reverse complement strand
ATTCATTTTTAAACAATCTCAACTATAAGAACATGAGAGAAAACACCTGTTTATACCTCGATCGAAAAGTGTTTATGTTTTTTTAAGATCAATTTAAGAAAAGCATCAGCAATGATTTTATTTTACTATTTCAATATTTTAATTGAAAATAATATGGAATAAGATGTGGAGTTGCTTCTAAAAAAATGATTACAACAGACAACCAAATAAATAAAGAAGACAGAGAATTAGATCCATTAGATTTAAAGCTTCGGGTTCCTTGCATCATTAGACCTCCTTTGGGTGTGGGGAAGGCATTCCATTTCATATAACCTTGAATACCTTCCCTTTAAATCAGAACCAAGTAATAAGGTCCGTATTAGTCATTTCGTCGCAATATGGTCACAATTTGTTAGACGTTTGTAGTCTGCTTTTTATCTAATTTCTAAAAGTACAAACCTGGTCGATAATACCCAAAATCAATTTATCTCCATTGGGATCTTTCCATTCTGAATCTTGATTCTTGAACTCATTGAATGCCTTTGCTCCTACTGCAACATCTCTAAAAGAATTTTCCGAACAGTTGACATCCATCGTGTACAGAATGTCTTGAGTAATTTCAGTAGTGCTTTTAGGAATAAATTTGCTGAATACTCGTATGGATCCATCTTGATTTTTTTGAACACTGTTCTTATCCCATAACTGCTCTCCATATTGACTTTTTGGAACTGCAACCCACTCATGCGATAGAGCATATATATTTGACGGGTAGAAAATAAGTAGAAGTGCGAAACAACTAAGATAAATACTTTTAATAGTTTTGAAGTTCATTGAATAAAAAACATTATTGTTATCGTTGATGGTAACTTCAGATCAGTACATCAATCTTATGAATAGACTGCTCTCTAATGAGAGATCTAAATGGATCTTTGTAATTGGACTTGTTGCGATAGGTGCAGGGTTTACAGCAAAGAATGTGATCTCATATCCAACTGAATGCACTACTCCAGAAATGGTCACTTTGAGATGAACTACAACTGGAAAGATCTTGTAGTAGATACTGCAATCGTTGCGGTTGTTCTTGGAGCGGTGGCAGTCATTATTGGTTCATTTCCAGGGACCTTCAGTAAGTTACTTCCATTTCTCAAATAAGTATTAGTCAACCTAAAAGTTTGCATTAAATAAGGGAGCGAGGTTTTGGTCGCTCCCTTTGAGTCAAGCACTCAACTGACTGAACTAAATTTCCATCATTTATTTAACTTTGACCGACAGCAGGTGCTGTGACTCCTAATTCATTTTTAACAAATCTAGATCAGGTGAACATGAGAAAAAACTCCTGTTTACCTACGACCCAATAATCTTTGTGCTTTCTGAGAATGAGTTTGAGAAGATCAAGGATCATTCTTTTTACCTCAATATTTCAACTGAAAGTAATAAGGAATTAGGTGTGGAAGCATTCCAAAGGAAATTAATAGGACTGAAAACCAAAGAAAGATTGATGAAAGAGTATTCGACCCATTGGATCTGAAACTACGGGTTGCTTGCATGATTAAACCTCCTGTTAGTCAAATGTTTTTTAGTAGTCCATTGAGCAGTTACCAAACTGCAAGCATTCATTCTCGTAATCAACCTCATCAAAATCAGCTTCATAATTAGAAACCAGATCGCACCAATCGTTCCCTTGAATAGGAACCCCACAAGATTTCGAGAATATTTCCTTTACGTCTTCGATTGCATGTTTAAAAGGATTACCGCATGACATGGTTAGACCTCCTAATAGTGCTTTGATTTATATCTACTCCTCCTCAATGAAAATATCTATAGGATAAAAACCCTAAAGTATTAACTCTCTTTATCCGCATAAAGCAAAACCTATGTGGTGTAATCGGCATTAATAATGATAAGTCAATTTTTGGGAATACTGCTAGTCATGAAAACTATAAATTCACAAAAATGATTGAGCATATAGAAAATCTAGAAGATTTAAAAATCAATTATTTTGAACAATCAGCTAAGTTCGATGAAGATTTAGAAGGTGATCCAATCCCTGCCAAAATAGCAAGAGATTATCTCAATGATTTAGCTGCTGGATAAACAATCACAATCAGATGGATTACTGAAGATCGATAAAGAAGAACAGTCGCTGAATTATCCAAAGGTCCTATGAATATTCAAGAACACCTAGTTGAAAAAGGCTTTGCGAGTATCTATGAAAGGTATTCAAGTCAATATGAATGGAGCAAGAATAAAGTATGAAACTCCGTAATACTGCGATTGCAATAGGAATTGGTGCTGCTACTGCTGCTGGTTTATCGCTACTAAAAGTTAATAAGGATCTTGGTGTTGGAACTACTGCTGTAGTTGTGGGTGCAGGGTTGATGATTTCTTTAAAAGACAAGAACGATGTAAATTTAAAATCAAGAAACTATGAATATTTTTTTAATAGAGCACAAGATAAATTCGAACTTGCAGACTATGAAGAGGCAATACTCGATTACAACAAAGCATTGGAACTTTCACCTACTGAAATTTGCCTTGTCTACTCAATGCGTGGAAATGCAAAACGTAATTTAAATGATTTTGATGGTGCAATCTCCGATCAAAATAAGGCATTAGATTTTGATCCTTTATATGTCGATGGATATTTCAATAGAGGTATTGCCAAATTTAAAAAGGGAGATTTTGATGGTGCAATTCAAGACTATTCACAAGTTCTAAAAATCAACCCAAAAGACTCAGATGCATTTTTTAATCGTGCCAATGTAAAAAAAGAAATTGGACATATGAAAGGTGCCTGCGAAGACTGGAGAAAAGCAGCTGATCTTGGGGATGACGATGCTACAAAATTCTTAAGGGAGCATTGCAAATGACTCTCTTCCTTGCAGTATTCATCCCAATAGCACTCTTGGGATTTCTCTATCTCTTCATCATTGAGAACAATGGTCTTCCAGAATGGCAACTAGACCTGAAATATTAGATGAGATAATGCTCTACATTCTCGAAAGAGCGAAGTGCGAAGAAGACACTGATAAGTACCTTGAGCATGTTCTCGACTACTGCAAGAAGGATTATCAAAAGTATTCAAAGAAAAGAATGTAGTCGAGCCAAAAATTGATTAATTATTAATTCAAAAAAATATGAATCAGAATAATTACGATCAAATTAAAAAGGATTGAAAAAGAATCATAAACACTAGTCAAGAAGGATGAAACTTCTTATATAACTGATTTTCTGATAATTCAATTCCAAAACATACAATACTATCAAAGTCGCCATTTTTATGCATAATTGTCATATTTTCTTTAATTTCTTGACTATTAAATTTTAATCCAAAATCACTGCAATATTTAAATAATATATTCATTGCAGTTTCATGATTGGTAAGGAATTCCTCGCAAAGTTCTGACAATTTTTCTTTATTTAAACTATTTATCATTTTTTGAAAATCATTAAAATTGCTCATTTAATCTTCTAGAATTCTTAGTTAACTATTAAAAACTGTTTTACATTTTCTCGTCATGACAAATATTGCTATTGCAAGTAATAAAATACTCATCAGAGTGTAACTTTATCAAAAACCTAGTCACCAATACAACTCTTATCTATGACTTGAATACAAAGGTAAGCTATAAAACTTTTTATTTATAAAGAATCTTAAAAGAAGTAAATTTATATTTTTTAGCAACTATCAATTAAGACTAAGTTGTATATATTAATATTATAGATTTTCAGAAAAAGTAAGTAAAGTAGATTAATAGTACAATTAAACATCAATATGAATACAGATCTAAGTCAAATAACAATTGAGAGTGATATTACCCCAGCTAATTATAAAGCACTATTCAAAGGGATTTGGACAGGTCTTTTAATCTCCTTAATAGTGCATCAGTTTTCAATCATTAAACTCTTTAATTCTATTAAGCGATAGGTATCAGGATTTAATCACCAAAACGATAATGCTTACGAACTGCTTTATGAACATCCCATCTACAGTCCATACCCGCGGGGAAAACGACTAAGTCCCCTGAACCAAACTTCACAGGGTCTCCTCCATCAGGAGTAACTGTGACGTCACCCTCAAGCAATAAGCAAGTCTCCTTATCGTCATATGTCCAATCAAAAGAGCTTGCTTCACAAGTCCAGATTGGCCAGTTTTTAATTCCTAGCTCCTCAACGCTACTCTCAGGACAAGGAGAGGTGACTGATATAAACAAGAGATAAAAACATAGTAGTCTTCTTTTTTAGCTCCTAATAGAAACAGTTGTCTAATAGTCACTCAAATTTTTGATAAGAATGCTTGAGGACGTAATACGTATAAAGCGAGGATCTTGATCCCACATACCCTCTTCTCATAGCAAAATAATGAGTCTTATAATACTGTTACCTTAGTGTTACCCCTTAACTCTATCCTCTTTAAATCCACTGCTATAACAATATTCTTGAGCTACGTCGTATAATCGGCATTTA
>QCJQ01000039.1 GCA_003215935.1 Prochlorococcus sp. AG-409-D09 | reverse complement strand
GATCATTTAACTGTTCCTCTTTCATTTCTTTTAAGGCTTTTCTACCTTCTTTAAGTGTTCTAGAGATCCACCAAATAGATATCAATAGAATTAAAACAGCTAATAATGCGATTGATGATTGGGATGGATTCATTTACCACCATTACATTGGATAATCGCTACGACTGCAGAATTATATTTTTGACCTAGCTTTTCCATGCAATAAATTTCCGCTGTGGTTTTAATTGCTACTGGTACTTGAGTTAGAGCCAAAAGTATCAGTGCAAATCCAGTCCCTGGCGCATGAATATTTAATTTAAAACCTCTCATCCAACTTCTTTTAGACATACTCATCAACTATTTACTTCTTTTTTATAGCTATCCCTGGGCGATAATTAATGCTTGTATTAATTTTTATCTTTATCAAAATCTAAGTCATGAAAACATGAAGAATCAAATGAAAAATCGTTTTTTAAGTTAAAAATATCCTGCAAAATAAATTCTCAATGGCCTCTAACTTTTATATCGTTCATCACGAATTCAGAGCTGGTACTTCCTCTAAGTGGTGGGAAACTGCTTATGCAGTAATGGCTCCTGGTGGAGGATGGGATGAGGTTGTAGCAGCTAACAAGGAAAAAGGGTTTTTCAACCATTCAGCTAATGCTGTTACTGCAAATGGTCCTATCTATTGTATTTGGGAAACAAAAGAAGGGATTTCTATAGAAGAATTCCAGGAATTCATTGATGGTCCTACAGGGCCTGATTTTGGACTGAGTGCATTAATGAATATCTGTAAGCCAATAGACACATCATTAATGAACGGACAAACTCCATACCCAAGAGTTTTTTTCTAAACCTGTCAAAATACAAAAGGTTGACAGCCGATTGCTATCGGAACCAGTGTGGCTGACTTAGGTCAGTCCTTTTTATCAGGCGTAGAATGATACCCCTCCAAACACCTGTATTAGTGGATATTGCGATAATCTAGCTACCCATTCTCAAATCCCATTAAAAAAACAGGTTGGGAAACCGTTCTGTGATTTATCGGGGCGACAGGATTCGAACCTGCGAGCTAGTGCTCCCTTTCTAACCGCTTCAATCAAACGCAGCAATAAAGCTGTTTTCCCAGATCCTTTTTCAGCAGCCAAAAGCAAAACTGCTCCTAAAGAAAGATACTGATCCACTCTCCAGACCCTTTTTCCTATGAAGTCAACCTCTCTTAATGTTTTGATCTGATTTGAATTTCAATGACCTGAAGTCAATCGTCTGCCTATTTTTTTTGCTATTAGCTGGCGATTTAGCTCTTACTGCCAGGCCTGTTTTTCTTCTTTGGAATCAGGTATAAGAACAGCGCCAAAATCTCGAAAGGACATTTCTCATACTCCCATCGAAGAGAAATCTTCTATTACAAATTCAGTCTTTTCTGGGACACCCCATCCCTGTACATAACTCCACATATGCTCAAAACGAGAACAGAGTCAATGCTTGAGGGGTCTGTCGAACGAGCTATCAGATTTAGGGATCTAACTAATTCAAGCAAGTCTAATTCCTGAGAATTAAAGAGCAGGCTCTTATAGCTTTAGGTGTTCATATTCAGTAGGAGGACATCTACTAGATATAGATAATGGTTCAATGAGCCTTGCAATGGGACATAGTATTGAAACTCATTGCCGAGAATATCCTTGGGCACAAAAAGTGCTACAACTAATGCATTTGAAATTGCCTTAGCCGCTTGAGATGATTCCTTTCCTTGCAAATATCCAATATGAAATGGATGCTAAATATCAAGAGAAGTCAATGCTGACAAATCTTTTTACAGAACATAAGTTTTGGGGGTGGACTGGACTTCTTTTGATTTTTATTACTATCTGCTTCATATTGTTTTTTCAAGTTCGTTTATGGGAAGAAGAAGACGAAACGAAATAGAATTAAGTAATGAACTATATTTCCAGAGTAATCGCAATCAGTATTGTTGCGATTTTTGTCCTTTCTGCTTTTGCGGGATTGTTCGGGACTCTTTTCTCAAGCTAATTAATCTCGTCATGATTTATAAAATCATCAGGCATGATAAAGAATCTGACGACATTACTCAGCAATCATTTAACAGCTATGACGAGGCATACGATCTGTTAGAAGAAATATATTCTGATATTTGTTGTTCTGATGCTGATTATGGTGACCGTCCCTATTATGAAATTATTGAGGTAGTAGAATGAAACTTATAGAACAGCACAAGCAACTAATTGCCTGGTATCAAAAGAAGCTCGGACTAAGTGATTATGGATTACTTTGGCTTATCTTTTTTAAAGGAGTATTTGTAGCTCTAGTACTAGAGAGATTGATTTTTCACTAAATGTTTGATCAAGACGCCGTATTGGAATATCTAAGTTCACCTGAGGGGATTAATAAAATAATTGTAGGGATTATCATAATTGGAGCCATTAATGCAATCTTCATTACCTATAGCTTTAGGAGTACTTTTGGCGCTGCAAAAAAAGAAAAAGATCGACTCATGATGCAACAAGAAAAGATTGATAAATTATCACCAAAAAAGGAATAGAATATATGCCTCTTTTAAGACTATGGAGAAGAACATCAAGAGGTAGACGGCTCAATATTAAACGTGTCATCTTATTCCCCATAATCGTTTATACAGCCTATGTTTTCATTGATAGCTTCATGCCTTTGTTTATGGTTGGGTTTGTAGTTTGGTTGCTATATAACTGGACTGCCAAGAGGAGGTTTTAGTGGTGGGAAGAAGACATAAGGATGAGACTTTAAGGTAAATATCCTGATCAATTCAGTTCACTAAGCAATTGATAAGTAGTACGCATAGGAGCGAGAAAGAAATGTATAGCTACCTAAATATTGATCCCGTACTGTCCAGCTATACCTTCTAGATCATCCATAGAAAGATCAAAGAAATAACTACAAATACATTGAAAGGCATGAAAGCTTTCTCTCTTTCCTTTGCCTTTGTAGATTTCTCTAGCAATCTTGAGCGCAAGTTCCTCTTTTGTCATTGGATTAAGCAGCCTCTGGACACCATCCAATCTTTCTCTCGAGTCGCTGCATCCAACATTGACACTTTGATGTTAGATGATCTCCATGAGGAATTAGACGTTGATGTAAATGACAAGTAAGAATCGTTCTGCAATGTCTGTCGTAGCAATAATTGAAATGTTGACATGTCATGCAAACGCTAGCTGAACGTGTGTGTTTAAGAGTGTCTTCTTCGAGATAGTCCCACTCCTCTGCTGAGTTGTAACGCTTCTGGGGTAGTACTTTTTGGGTGCGATACGAAGACATTGCCTTAATCCAATAGGTTCTGCTACCACTGAATTCCAATCTGATGCGCGAAAAACGGAATAGGGTGAGGAAGTTTGAACCATGTGTCAGTAGCAGTACGCATGTACTAGCAACGGTAAGGGGGTGTTGTCAAGTAATAAGTTCAGGCTTCACGAAAAAAATGACAAAATTTCTGAAGTCATATAACCATGATGTATTGACGTGGCCACACCCAGTCACCCTGAAAGTTATACAAGTTTTGTTCATGAAGGAACAGCTCATCTTTACGCTAAAAGAAATAAAGTAACGATGGCCGCATGAAGAGTTCAGCTAGATTAGCTAGAAATAGAAAAGAGAATTTTAAATAATGAAATTAAAGGACATGCCTTATTCTGAGTTCCACAATCTAATAGAGGCTTTACCTTCATATAATTTTGATTTACCCGTTAAATTAGAGGGCTGCGTCTCATTCCTAGGCTGAAGTGTCGCATGTCTCAGGAAAATCCGAAAAAAATTACTGCGACACCACGACGTTAACAAAGATAAATAGTTAAAAGCACTTCCTAATATCAATTACTTTGAGAGGCTCAGGACTTATTTTCCAGTACTTCACGTAGCTGGTTTCTCAACAACCTGTCGGGCAAACCAGCTGCAGCTATTAATCCAATGATATTAAAAAGGACTCCACAAGCGAACCATCTCCAAGGGTTATAACCTTTGTTATTTGCTAATGAGGAACATAGAAGTCCACATGGAATACCAAATACACTAGTAAAAAAGAAAAGCGATCCGATAGAAGAATAGGAACCATAAAAACTTGTCATGTTTAAATCAGCGTTGTAATGAATACTATTTTGAACTACCTATAAATTAAATGTTTTTTCCTTGCTTATAATTACATTCATCTCATACAGGATGAATAAGCATAAAAATAATTACGGTTTTAATTAACTTCCAACGTGACTCCCATCACAGCTGTGATGTCTTTATTGATAGTACTCGTGTCATATGATCCTCAGCTGCTGACCCTTGTTGAGTTTGGAACTGTAATTTGGAAAACACCAGTATTAACCTTCCTTACACTGCCGAGTTCTGAACCCGTTTGATAGACAATAGCTTCAGCTCTTGTATGTGCATCCTTTGTCGCTTTCGCAAGCATATCAACCCGTTTAGCTGCAAGTTTTGTGTATGTGAACTCTGGTCGACTTGGCCTTACAAGGAACTCCTTTACCTAGCAGTTCACTCATCTGTCTATATGTTTGATCAATATTAAAAACATCATTGCTTTCAATTTCGATCCATTGTGTAGTGATCCATTTCTTAGAAATTATTTCACCTGTTTTAGGGTTTTTGTTTATTTCTTTTGACGTTGATGCAGGTAATAGAGCAACTGATTGGTAGTCATTGTTATTAACGTCATAACGATCAAGGAAAGTCATTGTTTTTTCAATAGATACCTTGTGTTTTCTATATGAATCAATCTGAGAATTTCCAGTCGTTTCAACCTTAATGTTCCATTTTGCAAAATCACTTTCGATTCGCTCTGTACTCGCTCCAGTAACTGTGATGCTGTTCGCTGCAGGCTTAAGACCATCAACTAAAATCTTTGATGCACTTGTAAATCCAATAAGCCCACCAATTGAT
>QCJQ01000038.1 GCA_003215935.1 Prochlorococcus sp. AG-409-D09 | reverse complement strand
TTTGAAAGACTTAGCCATCTTCTAGTAAGTATCTGTGCTTCTATTATTCCTGCAGACTTAGGGGGCAGTATTCCTTGTCCAGCATGCTTATCATGCCAGTATTCTTCTTTTAAATTAATTCCTTTGGCGGATAAATCATCGTACCTTTCTAATTGATTAAAACGTTCGGTTATTAATTTATATCTATCCAATTCATTTAACTCTACAGGATCTTCATCTTTTATCTGAATTATCCATTCCTTCGGATTCAGTCCATTGTGTTTTAACCAAGTGAGTTGTGGATTAACTATCCATGAAAGTGTAATATCAAAATCAATTTCTTGACTCTCATTAATATCTAATTTTTTCCAGCCTAGAGGTAGAGCTAGTCCTAAGGGTTTTTTGTTAGATCTTTTTTGTAGAGCTTTGCTTGCTAATAGACTTCGTAAGTCACAACTAATTGCTTGTGCTTGATCATTTGTAATAAAGTTTTGTTTGTCAATTGGACTTGCAGGTGCACTTTTAATTAGTCCTTTAAAATCATCTTCTCCTAATTCATTTCGAAGAAAACCTGAAAATTGCTGTATAGGGGAAGAAGCCTCTAGAAATTCTCCTGTTTTCTCGTCTCTACTATTCCAAGTGATCATTAAATTATCTCTAGTCGACATTATTGCTTCCAACAGAGCATATTTGTCTTGATCACTATGAGTAGGATCTCCTAGCATTCTCTTTTTTGCCAGTAGATTAAAACTTGGTCTTTCTTTATATCTAGGAAAGACTTTCTCATCGAGACCTAAAAGGACTATTACTCTATGTGGAATAGCTCTCATATGTTCAAGAGCACTGATTGTAATTTTTCCAGTTCTGTGACCAAATTTACCATTATCTTTTTTAAGGGCTTCATGGATTATGTCCCTAACCATATTGGAATCAATCTTTTTTTTGAAAGCCCCTGTTATTGCTTTCCAGTCTTCAAGAGTTGACATAAGATTTTTACGCTCCCAGGCCCATTCCCCTCCATCACCAAATAAATCGTCTACTAAATTCTTTATGACTTCGATCCATTCAATACATGTTTTAGGTGTTCTAAGTACATTGAAATAATTATAAATTTGAGAAAGGAGCTCCCACCATCTACGAATTTCTGAGATTTGGATATCTTTGTTGAAAGGTGCTAAGCCATTGACTATGAAACCTTCTTCACTCGGTGATACTATTCCTAGTATCCACCTATTAAGACACCAAATAAGACTATATGTTTCATCTCCTCCCCGATCTTCGCCATTCAGTCCCCACCTAAATCCAGTTTCTTGTAAATTTTTACTAATATTATCAATATCATCTTGGCTTAAATGTTGTTGACTTTGGATAGCTGGATTTGAAAGTAGAGTATCTAAGTTGCTAGCTGTAAGACGTAATCCTGAAATCTCTAGCATTTTCAATATATATTGTATTAGTCCTGGATTACACTCTTGACTAGTATCAGTAACAATCCATGGTAGCTCGACGCTTGTACTAGCTGTATCGTTAAAACTTGATGCGATTAAGGGAATAAAACTCTCTATTTGTGGCGTTATTATAAGGATATCTTTAGGCTGTAGCGTTTTATCCTTTGCTAGCCATTGAATGATTTGATCGCGAACTAATTGAACTTGTCTTCTATGGCCAGGTGACTCTAAAAATATTATCGAATCATCTGTCTTTAATCTCTTGAGAGGGCATTGTTTCTCTTGGGTTACTAGATTTTCTTGTAATTGTTCAAGTAATGTTGGATTTCTCCCTGAATTAGTTGCCATGGTTGAAGGCATCGCAAATAGATCTTCTTCTTTCCATTCTCCAAGTTGATACTCACCACTTCCTTCTAGTAGTTGTTGAAATTCAGATCCCATTCTTCCTAAAGTTGCTTCTAAACGAGGAGACTCTATTAACCATTTTTCATCATTTAATGTCTTCGAGGTTTTAGTCGAGCTTATTCTTCTTTCTTGAGATCGATGCCATAAGTCTTGGCATGGTGTAAGAAGATAAATTTTAATATCTATAACCTTTGAAAGAGATTGAATCAAATTTATTTGTATAGGGGCCAAACTACTAACTCCAAAAATATATAGCTGCTTGGGTGTAATTTCGGCTATGTCTTTCTTTCTAAGAATATCAATTGTTTTATTGACTTGGACACCAAAAGGATCTGTGCATAGTTTATTTTTTAATAATTGAATCAAAATAGGTTGCCAATGAATCTTAGACGGCAAACTTTCCAGAATTCCTTTTATATTGTTCTCAGCCTCCCACCATTCAAAGGCAATCTCAGGTCTGTACAATGAATAATCATCAAGAGTAGTAGCTATATTTTTTGCTAGTTCCCATTCTCGTCTAGTAATTGTTTCTTTTATTAATGGCTGCTCTTTAATCCAATTTTGTAATGGTTTTGACTCCTCTGTTTTTAGTAATTCGGGTAATGATTCAAGGATAGGCCAAATTAATTCATTTGTTCTCCATGGATCGAAATTATCTTTTTTTTGGACATTGAGTATCTTATTAACTAACTCTCTTAGATATGGTCCAGGAAAGGGAAATCTAATTAAAGCATTAATGTTATTTACAATGGCAATTTGCTCGCTTAACCAACGACTTGCTGGCCATGAATTAACTACGATGTCAATTGATTCACATACATCTGGTGGGTTGATTCGGAGTTGTTCTGCAAGGACTCTTGCCAACCACTCAGCTTTATTGCTGCGATAAATAGTGAGCAAAGGTCAACTTGCGATTTTTTGTTTAGCAATTATGCCATTTATAAATTAACTGCTATTTACTTATATTTACTATATTAGATGATTTTACTTGATTTATGGGAGTTTTTTAGTAATAGATCATTGCTTCTAATTCTAGATGACTAACTCTTTTCTAGGATTGATGATGAGTTCTTTCATTTCTTTTACTGCATCTTTGAGTCCAATTGCCAAAGCTCTAGAGACAATAGTATGCCCTATATTCAATTCTTCTATACCTTTTATACATGCAATACTTTCAACATTTTGATAAGTTAAACCATGTCCAGCATTTACACGTAACCCTAGATTCTTTGCTTGAACTGTACTTTCCTTTATTTTTGATAACTCAATAATCCTATTTTTTGGGGTTGATTCAGCATATTTTCCTGTATGAAGCTCTATAAAGGTGGCGCCTATATTATGAGAGGCTTTTATTTGTTTATATGTTGGATCAATAAATAAGCTCACTGGAATATTTGAAGTTTGTAGTAGGTCAATAACTTTTTTCAAGCTTTGTGCTTGTGTGTCAATTGCCAGTCCTCCTTCCGTCGTGACTTCTTCTCGTCTTTCTGGAACAAGTGTAACCATGTCTGGGGATATCTCTAGAGCAATATCAATCATTTCTTCTGTTGCGGCCATTTCTAGATTTAATCTCGTTTTAACTGTCTCACGTAAAAGTTTTAGATCTCGATCTTGAATATGTCTGCGATCTTCTCTTAAATGAACTGTAATTCCATCGGCACCGCCAAGTTCAGCGAGCATCGCCATAGGTACTGGGTCTGGCTCGTTTGTTTTCCTTGCTTCTCTAACGTTTGCAATGTGATCGATATTTACTCCTAGGCTTGTCATTGTCTTTCTCCTTTTTTAGATATTGCATTTTGTATTTCGGTCATTTTGATAGTACTCAAAATTAATGAATTTCTGAAACTTTTATTTTAGGCGAATTTTTTAATTCTTGTCATTTAAATATATTCTTTTATAAATTAAGACGTTCGAAGAAAGCTTTCTTTTTTATATTCTGATTAGTAATATTTTGAGATTCTTGCAATATTTTAATGTTTTTAAAAAGGATATATTGAATTTACCATTACTCATATAAAAGGTTAATGATGTCAACTCTCTTGGAATCAGGCTACGATATTTCTTAAGGCTTTTATTGAAGAAATTTAGTAATAATTACTTTACTAAAGGGTTTATTAGAGAAAATTAAATTAAATTTGAATGAACATATTAATTCTAACAACTATAAAATTCTAAGCATAGATGCAAGTATAAAAATGTAAATTATTTTTTTAAAATTAAAATACTTCAAGAAGTAACTAATGCGTAAGATTTCTTGGATAAAGTACCTTTGAGTCTGTAGCCGCTGATTTAACTGCCCAATCTTTAGAATTACATGTAACAAGCAGGGGTAACTTCTTAAAAAGCTTGCTTAATGAGAGGCCACTTTTGATTCGGGGCAATCGTGAAAAAAAGATATGTCTTGGTGTTGATCCTTTATGGGGACGACTAGCCATGTTTGTTACTCAAGACATAGTTATGAATGTATTTTTTAAGAATCGAATAATTATTGGTCAAGAGAATTTGCCGTTGAATGGCGCTGTTGTACTGGCTCCTACTCATCGCTCTAGATGGGATGCTTTGATGCTGACAATGGCTGCTGGGAGAAGAGTTTCAAGAAGAGACTGTCGTTTTATGGTCACTCGCTCAGAGATGAAGGGAATACAAGGTTGGTTTTTAAATCGTTTAGGGTGTTTTCCTGTTGATCAAGGAAGACCTTCTTTAACAAGTCTTAGATATGCAATTGATCTATTGATTGATGGACAGCAGCTTGTGGTTTTTCCTGAAGGGAAAATTAATCAAAATAGTGAATCAAGTCGCCTTCATCAAGGTATTGTTCGTTTAGCTCAATTAGCATATAAAAAAGGAGTTGCAATAAAGGTTGTTCCTGTTGGCCTTGCATATAGTGAAGCTATTCCTAAGCCTTTTGGTAAAGGTGCAATTTGTTTTTATGAGCCTATAACTATTTCAAAAATGAATAAAGACTCAGCATTTTCATTTAATACTCAACTTCAAAAATGTATGCATTCTGCTGAAGTATCAGCCCTTCGAGCAGTTGGGAGAAAAAAGCAAATACTTGGAGTGAAATATTAGAATATATTTAATTTTCATTAATAGATGTTTTTTCGTCATTCTAGATCGACCTTTGCCATCCTCTTGGGACTTAGCTTTTTGTCATCTCCTTTATTTGCTGAAATCAAAGATTCTTCTGATTATAAGGTTTTAGCAAATCAAGAAACTGGTTTAAATGTCGACGCTATTCAAAATCTTTTGGATAAAGGGGATGATTTTATTTCGGCAGGAAATACGGACAAAGCTATAGCTGAATTTAAAAAAGCAAGACAGCTTTCTAATTTAATAGCCCCTTATTATCGAGACTTGAATGGCTCTTTTAGAGGTCTAGATGCTCGTATTCCT
>QCJQ01000037.1 GCA_003215935.1 Prochlorococcus sp. AG-409-D09 | reverse complement strand
AGTTATATGTTCTTATTTTTTCACTTCTATCACCAGTTCCTACTTGAGATAATCTTTCAGATCTCTCCTTAGCATTGGCTTCTGCTATTTCCATTTCTAATAATTTAGCTCTTAAAATCTCCATAGCTCTTTCTCTATTTTGTAATTGTGAGCGTTCTTGAGTGCAAAAAACCCTTATGCCGGTAGGCTTGTGCAGCAGGTCAATTGCAGTCTCTACTTTATTGACATTTTGCCCACCAGCACCTCCAGATCTAGCAGTCCCAATCTCTAAATCACCAGGTTCAATTTGAACCTCGACTGGATCGGCTTCAGGCATTACTGCAACTGTAGCTGTAGAAGTATGAACTCTTCCTTGCGATTCAGTCGCAGGTACACGCTGAACTCTATGAACTCCTGCTTCAAATTTAAGTTGACTAAATACTGATTCACCTTTAACAGAAATAATTAATTCTCTAAAACCTCCTAAATCAGCATCTGTAGAACTAATAGGCTTAACAGTCCAGCCAACTTTTTGGCCATAACGTTCATACATTCTTGCTAAATCACCAGCCCATATACAGGCTTCATCTCCGCCGGCTCCAGCGCGAATTTCCAGCATTACACTTCTCTCATTTCTTGGATCCTGAGGAAGAAGAGCCAAAGTAAGCTTGCTAATTAAAGTTATCTTCATTTCTTCTAATTTTGTAATTTCTTCAGAAGCCAGCTGAATCATTTCTTGATCTTCTTGATTTTCTTTCAATAAAACCTTCGCATCTAAAAGTTCATTCTCTACATTCTTTAAAGAGTCATAATCAATAACCAAAGGTTCAAGTTTAGATCTTTCTCTTGCAATTGTTTCAAGCTGTTTTGGATTAGAAGCTACATCTGGATCAGCTAATTGCATTTCCAAAGACTGAAAACTTTCTTTCGCAGTCTCTAATCTTGCTTTTAAAGTTGAAGAGTCCATTCTTAAGCAACTCCTCTAAGAAGATTTTTAAAATAGTCGTTAAAGCCCTTTATGAGTCTTGTTTATCTTCTTTATTGCTTTTTCCCTTAGCATCAGTTTGATTATCAGGAGAATTCATACCATATTTCCTCATAAAGCGATCCACTCTTCCTTCTGTATCCAATATCTTTTGAGTACCTGTAAAAAATGGGTGATTACCACTCCAAACATCTACATGTATTTCTGGTTGAGTTGATCCTGTTGTCATAACGACCTCTCCATTACAAATGACTTTTGCTTCGGGATACCAGGTTGGATGAATGTCTGATTTCGGCATGATAAAAATATTAAAAAAAGTAATAAGTGTTTTTAATACTAGCGTTTTGAGAATTGAGGTGCCTTGCGTGCCTTTTTGAGACCATATTTACGACGTTCCTTAGCTCGCGGATCCCTACTAAGATGACCTTCTATTTTTAATGGCTTTCTATTATCCATTGATAATTGGCACAATGCTCTAGCAGCACCTTGCTTTATAGCACCTGACTGTCCAGTCAAACCACCACCATATACATTAACTAAAACGTCATAAGATTCTGCTAGTCCTAATGTTTGCAAAGGGGATTTAACTGCAGCTAGATATGAAGGATTAAAATTTAAATAATGATCTCCAGGGCGACCATTAATAGTAATTTTTCCATTACCTGGAACCAAACGTACACGAGCAACAGAAGTTTTTCTTCTTCCTGTTCCCCAATACACAACTTTATTTGTTGAACTGTTCATTATTCAGAAGGAGTAGATTCAATGACAAGAGATTGGGGCTGCTGAGCAGCATGAGGATGATCAGGACCTTTGTAAACTTTTAATTTACGAAATAGTTGTCTCCCAAGAGTGTTATGAGGAAGCATCCCCTGAATTGCCTTCTCCACAATTCTTTCAGGTATTCGAGCCTGCAGGGCATTAAAAGTCTCAACTTTCATACCACCAGGTCGTCCAGAATGTCTTCTATATAGTTTTTGTTCTGGTTTATTACCTGAAACGCGAATTTTCTCTGCATTAATTACAACTACAAAATCACCTGTATCTAAATGAGGAGTGTAATTAGGCTTGTTTTTTCCTCTTAAAACCGAAGCAACTTGAGTAGCAAGTCTACCCAGTGTTTGATTTTCAGCGTCCACAAGGAACCACTGTCGATTTATTGCATCTGGGGAAGGAATGGATGTCTTGTTCATCTTTCCGGCAACCCGGTGTAAATATCACTATCTAAATCATTAGATAGTGCTGATTAAAAAAGCCCATTAATCAAATTAATGATCAACAGCTCAAATAAGCACTTTACACTTCTATGGATTCATATTTTGATTTTTAGTAAAAAGAAAATCTTCTGGATCAGAAAATTCATATTTTAGGAGCTACCTATAATTTCTTTGAATCAATAGGTGATAGGTGGGTTTCGCGAAGTCAAATAACATTTTGGGAAAGTGTCCCCATATTGTAATTCAGAAAAAATAGGTGTTTTGTAGCCAACACTGACTAAACATAATCCTTTAGCCGGAGCTGCTTCCTTTACCTCGCACCTAATACACTCCATCCAACGTCTTTCAAAAGCTGAAATACTCAATTTATGTTCACCTATAGCAACTAATTGACCAACCAATAATCTAACCATTCCATACAAGAAGCCACTTGCCTGAATATCTATATAAATCATGTCACCTAATCGTTGAATTTGAAAATCTTGAATAGTTGTCCAAGAACTTTTTCTATCACTTCCCGATTTTTGAAACGCAGCAAAATCATGAAAACCTTTGAGTTTTTGTCCAGCTAAATTCATTAAATCCAAATCCAAACTATATTGATACCTATGCCAAGCCCATTGATCTACAAAAACATTTGGATTTTTAGCATTATAAATTGAATATCTGTAACGCCTAAAGATTGCTGAATGGCATGCATGCCATTCAGCAGATTGTTCTACAGATTCAAGAATCCGAATACTTTTTGGCAATCTTCCATTTAAAGCTGATGCAAATTTTTCTGAAGGAATATATCCACAAGAGTCAAAATGTACTACCTGTCCTGAAGCATGTACTCCCGCATCTGTCCTTCCTGCAGCTACTGCTTTTACTGGTCTAATTGGATCTAATTGCTCAATTGCCTTTTCAATCAGACCTTGAACAGTTGTACCATCTTTTTGACGTTGCCATCCAGAAAAACTAGAGCCTTGATACTGAATAACTAAGCCAACCCGCCTTTGAGATTTATTCTTCAGATCTTTCATAATGCTTCAAGTAAGAAGCTGAAGATTAAATATAAAATTTTACTATCTAAACAAGTTCAATAATTGCCATTTCTGAATTGTCACCTCTACGTGAAACTGTTCTCACAATTCTTGTATAACCACCATTTCTATCTCCATACCTTTCCTGAGCTTTCTCAAATAAAGAATGTACTAATTGTTTGTCATAAATATATCCAATTGCCTTTCTTCTAGAAGAAAGGCTTCCTTCCTTAGCCAAAGTAATCATTTTCTCTGTTTCATCTCTTAAAGCTTTAGCTCTTGCTTTAGTAGTAGTAACTCTGCCTTCTCTAATTAATTGGGTTGTCAAACCCCTCAGCAATGCTCTTCTTTGATCAGCAGGGCGTCCTAATTGTGCAAGTCTTTTTTGATGTCTCATTGTTTGAAAGTCTTTTTAAAAAGTTTTACAGATCATCCAGAGGTTCTACTCTGAGGTATGGAAATACCGATTCTCTCAAGAGCTTCGATCACTTCATCAGCAGATTTAGATCCGAAGTTTTTAATCTCCAATAAGTCTTCATAACTGAAGCCCATCAAGTCGGAAACGGAATTTACTTGAGCACGCTTCAGGCAATTATACGCTCGCACGGAAAGGTTTAGTTCTTCAAGTGGGATTTGCGCTTCCGCAGCTGGTTCTGGTTCTTGAGGAATTTCCTCAACCATTGTGACTGTAGCAAGAGGCTGGAAGAGCTCGATTAATTGATTGGCAGCTTCAGCTATAGCATCATCAGGTGAGGTTGAACCATCAGTTACTACCTCAATTCTCAATCTCTCTCTTGTAGAACCACCTTCAGCAACAGCTGTTTCATCAATAGTAAAATTAACTCTTTTTACAGGCATAAATACAGCATCTATCTGCAAAAGATCAATAGAGCTGGTTTCTTCATTTTTACGATCTACTGGTCTATATCCAACACCACGTTCTACATGAAGCTCTAGTTCTAAATTATGACCCTCTTGAACAGTAGCAATAGGCTGTTGTCCATCAACAACATCAACCTGAGATGAAAATTGAACATCTTTAGCTTTGACTTGAGCAGGCCCTTTAACAACTAAACGTCCTATTTCTAGTTCTTCACTTCTACTGTCAACAGATAATTGTTTGCAATTCAAAAGTATATCTAAAACATCCTCTCTAACTCCTGGGACAGTGGCATATTCATGATTTACACCAGCAATTCGGACTGCAGTAACCGCACTCCCTTCGAGTCCTCCCATTAGAACTCTTCGCAGTGAATTACCCAAAGTAGTTGCTTGGCCTCTTTCGAGTGGGCCAATGAGAAAGACACCTGTCTGGGAGCGGTCATCTGAGACTTGATGGTCGATCCTGTCGATCTGGTATTGCAACACGGTCTAAAGCGATTGGAAAAAGTAAAGAATGTTTCACTTAAAAAGTGAAGTGATGTCAAACGCGTCTGCGTTTAGGTCTCCGGCATCCGTTGTGGGGAAGAGGGGTCACATCTCTGATCAAAGTAATCTCAAGTCCTGCAACCTGCAAAGCTCGAATGGCCGTTTCACGACCTGAGCCAGGTCCTCGAACAAGAACTTCTATCTGACGCATTCCTTGCTCAAGTGCTCTGCGAGCAGCAACCTCAGCCGCTGTTTGAGCAGCAAAAGGTGTTCCTTTTCGAGCGCCCTTGAATCCACTTGCACCTGCAGAAGACCAAGAGATAACCTGACCAGAGGTATCTGTGATTGAAACAATAGTGTTATTGAAGGTACTTTGAATATGCACAACTCCATTTGGGACATTGCGCTTTACCTTCTTGGAACCTGATTTCTTAGCGGTTGTGGCCATAAGGCTGGGCCTGTTTAAAAAGATTAGAAATTTAAGCCTGTCTTAACAGGGATTGTAGTTAGATTATTTCTTTCTGCCTGCAACTGTCTTGCGAGCACCACGTCGGGTACGCGCATTTGTTCTTGTGCGTTGACCACGAACTGGGAGGCTCATTCTATGACGCCGACCACGCAAACAACCTATATCCTGAAGTCGCTTTAACGCCATTCCTTCTTGACGGCGTAAATCACCTTCAAGTGTGAATGAATCCGTAGCCATTCTGAGCTTCTGGACATCTCCATCTTCGAGATCCTTAACGCGAACATCAGGATTAACACCCGTTTGAGAGAGAATTTCCTGAGCTCTGGTTAAGCCAATCCCATAGATGTATGTAAGGGCAACTTCAACTCGCTTTTCGCGTGGAATGTCGATGCCTGCA
>QCJQ01000036.1 GCA_003215935.1 Prochlorococcus sp. AG-409-D09 | reverse complement strand
CAGGCTAGGAAATTGAGTTTAGTTGCTCAAGAAGCTTTGATGATTGGCATAGGGCAAGTAAAACCAAAGAATACACTCTTAGATATTGCTGGTGCTATAGAGGATCATGTTAAAGCTAATGGTTTTCAAGTAGTAGAAGATTATACCGGGCATGGTGTTGGGAGGAATCTTCATGAGGAACCATCAGTTTTTAATTTTAGAACAAATGATTTACCTAATGTCGTTTTACGTTCAGGAATGACAATTGCTATTGAACCAATAATTAATGCTGGTAGTAAGAAATGTCGGACACTTAGAGATGGTTGGACTGTAGTGACTCAAGATGGAGGGCTTTCTGCTCAGTGGGAGCATACAGTATTGGTAACTAATACAGGGAATGAGATTCTTACTGATCGAGGGTAATTAACTCTTTTAAATATTAACTTTAGGCGATATTATTTTTGTTAATTTTGAATAGGTATATCTGAAAATCTCTGTCAAAGGTATAAATAAATAAGTTAATGGATTAGGTGTTACTATTATTAAATTCAACCCAATATCTGATTGAAGTAATATTTGATTGGCAACAAAAGATGCAGGCATTATTCCAATGGGATTTAATTTTGAACGAAAAGGTCCTAAAATAATTTTTCTAATTCTAAGTAATTTTTTTTCCTCTTGCGTTAAATTGTTTTTCTTTAAACTAATTAATTCACCTAATAATTTTTTGCTTATTTCATATGTGGGGCTCAAAGCAGGTTGTATTTCTGCTTCTGAAGTGTTAATCCAGACCTCTTGAATTATTGATGGATTGTTTTTTTCTTTAGCTATTGTCTCAAACATTTCTAATAGTCTCCAGGTGCTTAGGGCATTTATTTCAATAGAATTATTGATATCTTCATTAGTTTGATTTGCCTGAAGATTAATTCCATGGTTTAAAATTAAAATATTAATTTTTTTAAGCTTAGGCTTTATTTCTTCTTCTTTGCCTGATTTTAACAACTAAATCCTTAGATTCAGGCCTCGTATAAATTAATTCTCCACGAATAGAAAAATAATCATCTCCCTCATTTAATTGATCCATTAACAATTCAGAAAGTTTTCCCTCTTTGTTTAAATCATCATTTTTCTGAGATAAAGTACTTGGCTCCCAAATTCCAGTTATTTGCAAATGAAGATTATTTTCATCTCTGCATCTAGGATAAACAACCCAAAGATGCGGCAACTCTAAAGATAAATGACGGCGCATTAAACTCATAACTCTTCCAAGTACAACAGCCTCGACCTTCTCTCCTGCGGAGTCAACTAAAAATCCCCGAGTAAAATTATCCGCCTCTTTCGGTGAATAAACTGCTCTAACAATGCCTATTGCCCGGTACTGCAATGGCTCAGTAACCGAAGGGATTGGATGATCAGACATCAAAACACCGGCTAGAATTTCAGCACTAAAACAATTTAGCCATTATTTAGAGATTTCTGAATATTTTTTATTTGAAAGGAACATTTTCTTTAGTATTAAACCCCTTTAAAGCCTCATCAATTGCGTCAGATGGAATTGTCGCATCATCCATTGCTGATGATTTTTTAATAATATCGATCAATTCAAAAGGAGTAGTAGGGATTCCAAGTTGAGGTTTATCATCTGCTTCAAAGCTTTTATAAACATCTCTATCACTATCAATACGTCCTAAATCACTTGAACGAACTTCAGAGAAAAAAGCGAATGAATGAAAAAGGTCAAGATTTTGGACAGCTAAATACGAAGGGCTTAAAACCAGAAGAAGGCTTAGGTAAAAATTTTTATTTAAATACCTAAGCATTTTTATGCTCGCAGGTAAAAATAGAATTCAAATGATAATAACTTAGTTTCATCAAAATAGCACCGTGTTAATTGCAACTTGGAATGTCAATTCAATACGTACTCGACTACTACAAGTTGAAGAATTCTTGGAAAAAGCAAAGATAGACTTACTATGTTTACAAGAAACAAAAGTAGAAGATGAAATATTTCCTAAAGAGATTTTCGAGAATAAAGGCTTCAATGTAAGTTTTCACGGACAAAAATCATATAATGGTGTGGCTTTTATAAGCAAAGAACCCCTAACAGATGTGCGGTTTGGCCTTCAGGGAGAATTAGAAAATAGTATTTCAGATAAACGAATAGACGATCAAAAAAGAGTAATTAGTGCATTAGTAAATGGCTTAAGAGTTGTAAATGTTTATGTTCCTAATGGATCAAATTTAGAATCAGATAAATATAAATATAAAATAGAATGGATAAAAGAACTAAAAAAATATTTAGAGTTGCAAACACTAAGAGAAGAACCTCTTTGTCTTTTAGGAGATTTTAATATTGCTCTTGAAGATAAAGATATTCATACCCCTGAGAGAGCAAGGGGAGGAATTATGGCAAGTAACCTTGAGAGAGAAACATTAAAAAATCTGATTAAAGATATCAAATTAGAAGATGTTTTCAGAATTTTTGAACAAGGCTCTTATAATTGGAGCTGGTGGGATTATCGACACTCTGCTTGGGAAAAAGATAAAGGATGGAGAATAGATCATATTTATTTATGCCCTCAACTTATTAAAAATGCTAAAAGTTGCGTAATAAATAAAAAAATAAGAGGCAATGAGAAACCAAGCGATCATGCTCCAGTGATGGTTGATCTCAATTGGCCAGATTATGAAGAAGAAGATTTTTTAGATTTCGAATCCGAATTGTGACTTTCTATTTGCAAATCATCACAGTCCGAACAAATTAAAAAGTCACTTAAAGACAACCTTATTTTCAGCTTTGTTTTTCGCAGATTCCTTTAAGCAAAAGAAAAGTGAGACAAGCGTATACGTCAAAGAACGACAAATCTAATTGCGAATAGCCTTTAAGATAATTAAAAACGAATTCAAAACTTTTAGACGAATCAGACTCTTATAGGCCAATATGGCGAACTGTGTTTCTGAGTCCATTAGCAGAGGTGCCGTGACAGACGCGTTGAACACAACAAATTCTCAGGCAATTTTCGAAGCTGCCAAAGAACTAATGCCTGGCGGTGTCAGTTCTCCAGTACGTGCATTTAAATCGGTCTTAGGAGATCCGGTTGTTTTTGACAGGGTTAAAGGCCCTTATGCATGGGACTTAGATGGCAATCGTTTTATTGACTATGTGGGAAGTTGGGGGCCTGCAATTTGTGGGCATGCTCATCCTGAAGTAATAACAGCGCTTCAGGATGCCTTAGAGAAAGGCACTAGTTTTGGAGCCCCATGCGTACTTGAGAACCAATTGGCCGAAATGGTCATAGAAGCTGTTCCAAGTGTCGAGATGGTTAGATTCGTAAATAGTGGAACCGAAGCTTGTATGGCTGTTCTACGTCTTATGAGGGCATTTACAGGTAGAGACAAAGTAATCAAGTTTGAAGGTTGCTATCACGGTCATGCAGATATGTTCCTCGTAAAGGCAGGTTCTGGAGTGGCGACACTTGGGTTGCCAGACTCTCCAGGAGTACCAAGAAGTACCACTTCTAATACTCTTACTGCTCCATATAACGATCTTGAGGCAGTCAAAGAACTTTTTGCAGAAAATCCAGATGCAATTTCAGGGGTAATACTCGAGCCAGTGGTAGGGAATGCAGGTTTCATTACGCCTGAACCTGGATTTTTAGAAGGATTAAGAGAAGTTACTCAAGAAAACGGAGCTCTTCTTGTTTTCGATGAAGTAATGACTGGCTTCAGAATTAGCTATGGAGGAGCTCAAGAAAGGTTTGGCGTAACTCCTGATCTAACAACGATGGGTAAAGTCATTGGAGGTGGACTCCCTGTCGGGGCCTACGGAGGAAGAAAAGAAATTATGTCAATGGTTTCTCCTTCTGGTCCCATGTACCAAGCCGGAACACTAAGTGGAAACCCTCTTGCAATGACTGCTGGTATCAAAACATTAGAACTTTTAAAACAAGAAGGTACTTATGAGAAATTAGACTCCATAACATCACGCCTCATAGAAGGAATTAAGAAATCAGCTAAAGAAGCAGGTTTACCCATAACTGGTAGCAGTATCAGTGCTATGTTTGGGTTTTACCTTTGTGACGGGCCTGTAAGGAATTTCGAAGAAGCTAAGGCCGCAGATGCTCAAAAGTTTGGAGCACTTCATCGAGCCATGCTCAATAGAGGCGTTTACTTAGCACCAAGTGCCTTCGAAGCAGGGTTCACATCACTTGCACACTCTGAAGATGATATAAATTCCACTCTTCAAGCTTTCCAAGAAAGTTTTGCAGAAATTGCTTAATAATCAATTCCAATAAAAAAGCGTTCATTTTTGAAAGAAAATGAACGCTTTTTTATTGCTTTAAAAACTATTTAATTATCTCTTTCCTCCAACTATTACTGCAGGAGCTCCTCCTTTACTGCCAGGTAAAGATGGAACAACTTGAGTTCTGCCATCCCATTTATCTAAAAACAATTTAAAAAGAACTTGATCATCTAGACTTTTATTAAGAGTGTCATATCTTTTTGCTTCTTGTTCTGCGATTTTTACTTCAGTTTGTGCTCTAAGTAATTGCTGTTCTGCAATTTGTTTTTGTTCAATAGCTGCTCTATATTCATCAGCTATTTTTAATCCGGTTAAATCAAGAGCTTGAACATCCACATAATCAAAACTTCTTAATTCCTCTGCAACTGTTTGTTCTACTAATTGAGATATGTCACTCCATGAACTAGCAATCGTAACTAATTCATATTTAGAAAAAACAGATTTCAGAGCCTTCAGCAAAGATGGCTGAATAATACGACTATAAATTTCTCTATCATTATAAGAAATTGTTCTAAAGACTCTTCCAGCCTCGCTTGGCTTAAGAGCATATTTCACCGTTGCAGTAGCTGAAATAACTTGCAAATCCTTTGTTAAAGAGTCAAATTTCTCTGGTTTAACTTGGGTTTGCACATTGAAAGGGTAAGTAGACTGAACAAAAGGCAATTTGAAATTGAGACCTGGTTTCCGAGAACCTCCGCTTACTTTCCCTAAAGTAGTAACAACAGCCACCTGACCTGCAGGGACAACGAAAAAAGCTTGAGTAAGAAGAAGAAACCCAGTAAAAGATAGAACTAACAACAAAGTTGCTGTACTTCCAGGACCACTGGGAGTAACATTTCGAAAAGGAGTTGTCATAAGATTTATAGGCTTTTTAAATTTTATTGACCTTCTGCTCTCATTGTGATTATTAATAATTAAAAAAAGATTTTAATAAGCGAATAAATTTAGATTTGTTTGAAGGCTTAAAACATTAGGAATTATTCATTTTCAATTCTTTTTCTAATCAAATCTAAAACCGCTAAATAAAGATCCTCATCAATCTCTCTGACATCATATTCAGAAGGCATTACAGAATGCTTATGTTCATGAACAGCCATCCAGCAATATCTTTCGATGTCATTTTTAGAATCGCCAGAAATCTCCATCACCCTATCTGCAATAGAATTAATTGTCTTATTATTAAATTGCATTTATTAGAAATAACATAAATTTACCGATAATTCTCAAACTGCAGTGGAATATTCAATTCTTCCTCTTGTTCTTTCATAAAAGCAATTACTAATTGCAAGTCATCTTTACTCTTACTTGTTACTCTTAGACATTCGCCTTGGATTGAAACTGTTACTTTCTTTATACTATTCCTAATTTTTTTACTTAAAGTTTTAGCTATATCTTTATTTAATCCACGTTTAAATAAAATTCTTTGCTTAATCCTATTGCCACCTGAGGATTCAGGGCTCTGAAAATCAAATATTTTCAAAGATAATTTTCTTTTTGTTGCTTTTTGTCTAAGTATATCTGTTATAGCTAGTAATGTCATTTCACTAGCAGTAATGATTATCAGTTCATTTTCCTGTAGATCAAATTCGGTGTTAGAGTCTTTTAGATCATATCGTTGCTCAACTTCTCTTTTAATTTGATCAAAAGCATTTA
>QCJQ01000035.1 GCA_003215935.1 Prochlorococcus sp. AG-409-D09 | reverse complement strand
TTTTCCCTTATTGAGAATCGCTTGCAAAAAGGAGTATTTGAAGTGTAAGTTAAACATACTTAAGCAACAAAGCTCTTTCCTAATTAAATGAGCTTCCAATTCTTACCAGAAAATTCAACCCCAGCAGTGAGAATGGCTACTGGGCAATCAGTTCTTATTGATCCATCAGCAAGAAAAGATGGTTCATGTTTAGAAGTTATAGATGGAATAGCGCGCGTGTATTGCCCTTGCGAAGAAACCGAAGGTATGACATTAGCTTTTCTTCAATCAGGTGATCAACTTAGAACTGATCGTTTATGTAGTGAAGGTGTATGCGTAGAAGCATTGACTCCACTTTGCTTTAGAAGTGATGCTGAAGCTAGCCAAACTGCAGGATATGATGCTGTAAACGAATGGACTCTTCAATTACTTAGAATTAGACATCTAGGTAATGCAGAGCAAAGATTGCAAGCTTTATTTGCTTTACTAGTGAATAGACTGGGTAGACGTTGCGGAGACTGGTGTCAACTCCCATTTAGGCTTACGCACGAAAGAATTGGTGAATTAATAGGGTCTACAAGAGTAACTTCCACAAGATTAATTTCAAGGCTAAGAACAGCAGACCTTCTACTTGCTCCATCTGGGGAAGCAACCCTAAGCCTCTCTCCAACATTTATTGAAGAGTCACCATTAACCGCTTAAATAAATGAATTCAATATCTAACTCCTCTGAATCAATTGTATCTACCCTTTGTAGAGAAGTAGACTATTTAAATAACCGTATTAATTGTATCAATCATTCATTAAAATACTGCCAAAATATCAATCTTATAAATAGATTAAACAATGAATTAAAAGATATAAAAGAAAGGATAAAGTACATATTAAATATATCTAAAATATTAAAACCATATTCATATGACAATGGTCTTTCAATATCTTTTCTACGAGAAATATGCAACAGGTTGGTTAACAATGTAAATATATAATCACTTATCTTTTAACTCATTATCTATAATAAATAAAGCTGAAGGATCATTATTTGCTAACTTTACTTTTCCTAATAGATAAGCAAATTCATCCTCAGAAGTAGTTTGAGAGTCTATAATAGGATCTAAAAATACATTTGATCTAGTATCAGAAGTTCTTTCAGCTAAAGAATACATTTGTTGAATAGATGTGGTTAAATCAGCTTCCATCTGAAAAGAATAAGAAAGAACTTCCTCTACAGAATTCCAAGTTTGATTAGGTTTTAAAAGATCATCTAATATTACGGTTTGTCCTCTTGATATCAAATAAGTAGCGAAGTTAGACGCATGAACTTGTTCAGATATAGATTCTTGACTGTAAAAATGAGAAAAGCCCTTAAATTCTCTTTCTAAAAACCAAAGTGACATGGCAAAATAATTAACACTTGCGAGTCTCTCTAAAGTTAGATGTTGCATAAATGCATCCAATAATCCAGAGTCTATTGGTTGTGCCACAGCACGCCCGGCTGGACCTAGAGTCAACTTAAGAGATTTAGAATTGATAGTATTCATGAGATTAAATCAAATAAACGGCTGCTTATAGTTATAAATTATGATACAGGAGTATGTAGAAATTGGTTTGAGGTTAATTTATATGGCTAATCATGTTAATGAATCTCAATAGCGTGTACATAATATATTATGTACAATAAATCTAACAAAAATTACATGCTATAGATCCTGGAAATAAAATTCCTTTAGCCTTTGAATCAAAATATAAATCACAAAAATCATTAATTCTTATATGTTCATGTAGGTCATGCCATACCCTAATTTTGATACCATTTACATCAACTGTAATTATCCAATGGTCCCAATGGAATTCTTTTGATATTATCTTATATATACCAGAAGAAGAAACAGAAATCTTCAAAGAAGTAGTGTCAAATATACAACTTTTAACTAATTGATTAAAATCATTTTGTTCAGTATAAATCTCACCTAATGGGGAGAAAAGTTTTCCCTTATCTTTAGTTATAGGTAAAATATTCTTTTGGAAAACAAATTGACCAACAAATGATGTGGCTGGTTTCTCAACCATATCCATTGGGGTTGAAACTTGATGCAACTCTCCATCTTTCATTACTGCAACACGGTCACATATTGCAAGAGCTTCATGGGGATCATGAGTAACTAAAAGGGCGGTTGCCGAGCATGTTGTTAATACTGAAGAAAGCTGGCCCCGTAATTTGCTTCTAACTTCAACATCAAGACTGCAAAATGGTTCATCTAAAATAAGCAATGAATTATCAGGTGCTAAAGCTCTAGCAAAAGCTAATCTTTGTTGTTGCCCTCCTGAAAGTTCATGAGGATACCTTTCACGAAAAGCAAATAAACCTAGTAAATCAAGGAGCCAATCAACTCGACTAGTATCTCTAGATCTACCCCCCTTATTTAAACCAAAGCAAACATTTTCCCAAGCATTTAAATGCGGAAAAAGCGCGTAATCTTGAAAAACCATTCCTATACTTCTTTTTTCAGGAGGAACTATTTTGCTGGTATTAGAGATTTCACGACCATCCATCTTGATAAAGCCTCTAGCCGGTGTTTCAAATCCAGCAATAAGTCTTAAAAGCGTAGTTTTGCCACAACCAGAAGGACCTAAAAGACCAACCAATTCACCACTTTTAATAGATAGATTCAAAGATCTAATAGTCCAATCATCATTTGAGTAAGATCGATACTTAAACCAGAGATCATTTATTTCAAGTTGATATGTACTCACAGGTATTAATTCTTATACATAATAATATAGATTGACTTTAGAAAATTAATTTGTATTTGCTTTGATCTCTCATAAGATAAAATAAGAGTGTATCTTTTTATACATTGTTAATTTTCTTTATCTTTTTTGTTTATTTTAAAAACAAATTATATTTATGGATCTTTAAATTCTTAATTACAATCTAATAATAAAACAATGAGGAAGCAGGAAAGAGCTAAAATAATATTACATAGGTTAGAAAAGTTATATCCTATAACTCCAATTCCATTAAATCATAATAGCAAATTTGAGCTACTAGTAGCTGTTGTACTTAGTGCACAGTCAACAGATAAAAAAGTCAATGAGGTGACATCAAATCTGTTCAATGCTGCTTCTAGTCCAAAAGATATGGTGAAATTAGGTATAAATAAAATTTATTTGTATATTAATAAATTAGGTTTAGCAAATAATAAAGCAAAAAATATTTATAATTTGTCAAAAATAATCATTGAGGAATTTAACAATGAAATTCCTAACACATTCGAATCTCTAGAATCACTTCCTGGAGTAGGGCATAAAACTGCAAGTGTTGTCATGGCACAAGGATTTAAAGTTCCAGCATTCCCTGTTGATACTCATATCCATAGACTCTCTCAAAGATGGAAACTAACATCAGGTAAAAATGTTATTCAAACAGAAAAAGATCTTAAAAAGTTATTCCCAAAATCAAAATGGAACAAATTACATTTACAAATTATTTTTTATGGAAGGGAGCACTGTACGGCAAGAGGCTGTGATGGAACAGTATGTATTATTTGTAGAGAACTTTTCCCTACAAGAAAAAAAGGTATTGTATGCATAAAGCCATAATTATTACATCTTTAAGATGTAAATCCTCAATTTAAAATAATTTACGCTAGAAGATATATAAAGTATTCAAAAGACCATGAGAGTTGCTATTAGCGGTGCGTCCGGCAAAACAGGGTTTAGAATTGCGGAAGAAGCAATGAAAGCTGGCTATAAAATTAAATTAATTACTAGAAAAGATTCAATATTACCTAAGTTTCAAAAATCACATGAAACATACAAGCTCTCACTAAATAATAAAAAAGATTTAGATAATGCATTAGAAAATGTAGACACATTGATTATTGCTACTGGTGCAAGACCTTCAATCGACTTATTTGGACCAGCAAAAGTAGATGCACTGGGTGTAAAGCAACAAATAGATAGTTGTATTAAAAATAATGTTAAAAGGGTAATTTTAGTCAGTTCTCTCTGTACAGGAAGATTATTTCATCCACTAAACCTATTTGGACTTATACTAATATGGAAAAAAGTTGGAGAAAATATCCTAAAAAGTAGTGGGCTCGATTGGACAATTATTAGACCTGGAGGATTAAATGAAAATGAAGAGGATTTAAACAATCAAAACATATATTATTCAAAGCAAGAGACACAAGAAAAGGGATATATACCACGCAGACTTGTTGCTAAAGCTTGTATTGAAGCAATTAAAACACCTCAATCAATAGAAAAGATCATAGAAATTACAAGTAATACGGAGTGCAATAAAATTAATATGCGTCGAGCAATAGAATCATTTTGATGTAAATTGAAAGTATTGAATAAAAAGATCTTATGAAAACTAATGCGAAAATTGATGCATTGCAATTAATGCTTACTGATTTAAGAACAAGAAATGAACCGATAAGACATAAAGCAGCCTTTAGAGGGTGCCAACCTGAGTTTCAATCTCTTGTTACTAACTTAATACAACAACTTGAAGATGAATTAAAATATGAAAAAACGTCGTTTAGAAATAGTATTGAAGTAAATAAATAATTAGTTTAACCCAATTCTAAACTAGCTAGTCCGTAAACATCAACCAGTTCAATTTTGGGTTGATAACCTTTATACATTCTAAATGTATTGCTGTATTCTTTGAAGCCTAATTTAACTAATAATGGCTTTGCTAATAAATTTAAACCAGGTGAATCTATAAGTACATGACCTTGATGTTTATTGACCAATAAGCTCAATAAATATTGAGCTATTTCAGTGCTGTTTGCAATTAAAGGGCCTATTCTCCATCCCTTCCTATCAGTCATTAAGCATGGTCTAATTCTACCAAAACCAAGACATTGGCTATTATCATCTATCAAAGCTAAAACGGTTCCGGCAGGATGATGTAACCAATCAGATAGGAAGTGAGGTCTTGGTGTTTGTTCTTTATTTGCATCATAATTTTGAACAATATATTCAGGGATTGAATCTCCTGTAAGCAACCTAATACTTGAATCATTAAATTCAGTTCTAATATTGTTGATAGTATCTCTTGACTTTAAAATCCAACGAGTAGTTTCTGATGAATATTTAAAGCCCCATTTCTCATAATCCTTAATACGATTAGGAGCAGCTTCTAAACCTATACAAGATAAATCTTGCAAATAAGATAAAGCATGTTTCCATAGACATAATCCATAACCTTTACCTCGGAATTCTTTAATAACAATAAACATACCAATAAATCCATAAGATTGATTATACTTAATACCGCAAATACAACCTATGGGTATATTATCAACAAACCCTATCCAAATCCCTTGACGGTCTGTATTTCTATAGATTGATAAATCTCCGATTCCAGGAGAAAAGTTTTCTTCACATGCCCACTTAGTTAGTAAAGATATATCCTTTTCTTTTAATTCTTGAATATTTAATGTGGTTGTTTTATTCATTTAGCACAGTCATGAAAGTATACATTAATTGAAATAGATTTGTATGTTTAAATAGTAGATATATTTAAAAGTTTCATATTTGAAGATCATTAGAAATTGGATAGGAACATTATAATTATTAATTTTCCAGTTTTTTTACAATGATCATCATTGCTATCAATGATGCAAATAAAAGAATAATCAAAAAATAAGTCATAAGTTCAATATATATATATATATTTAAATATAATCAAGTTTGCATTAAATGCAAATAATATTACTGATACCATAACAAATCAGAAATAATAGTTTTGAAATTATTCAAAATTTGTTATAATTGATATAACTATATATTTAATATGCATTTCAATAATAATATTAAAGATAATTATCAACTTACAGCAAATCTATTAACTATTAGTAGAATTCTTTTATCTATTCCATTGATTATCGCTTTAGAGGCAAATCATATAAAAACCGCATGGTTTATATTTTTTATTGCTGGATTTACTGATTATGCTGACGGTAAATTTGCTAAAAAATCTAAATTTGATAATATTTTTGGCTCTAGAATTGATCCATTAGC
>QCJQ01000034.1 GCA_003215935.1 Prochlorococcus sp. AG-409-D09 | reverse complement strand
TATCACTGGGAGTGTTGCAGCCTTAGAACACCCAGGGAAAAACAATGAGGCTTTGAATTATGGGGAAATTTTCTTAAGAGATAACGTTCCAGTGATGATATACCTCTTAACTCAAAAGCGATATGACATAGTCAAAAAATTTCTTTCTGTAAGTCTTGGACTGCAAAGTACGACATATCAAACTAGAGGAGTTTTTCCTACAAGTTTTGTTGAGGAGCAAGGAGAGTTAATCGCTGACTATGGTCAAAGATCAATAGGAAGAATCACATCAGCAGATGCAAGTTTATGGTGGCCAATTTTGTGTTGGCTTTATGTAAGAAAAAGTGGTGACCAAAGTTTTGGAACTAGTCAGCAAGTTCAAAGAGGGGTTCAACTTCTTTTGGATCTAGTTCTTCATCCGACATTTGAAGGAAATCCAGTTTTGTTTGTTCCAGATTGTTCCTTCATGATTGATAGACCAATGGATGTATGGGGGGCACCATTAGAAGTCGAAGTGCTTCTTTATGCATGTCTTAGAAGTTGCATAGAACTCATGGAGCTAAGCAGAAAGCATCAAGTAAGTCGACTTCTGGATCAGAGACTCGTATTAACAAGGCAATGGGTACATGACCTCCGCCAATTTCTTCTAAAGCATTACTGGGTAACTAGTAAAACTATGCAAGTACTTAGAAGAAGACCAACTGAACAATATGGAGAGGATCAACATCAAAACGAATTCAATGTCCAACCACAAGTAGTACCATCATGGCTCCAAGATTGGCTAGAGAATCGAGGTGGATATCTTATTGGAAATATAAGAACAGGAAGACCAGATTTTCGTTTCTATAGCCTTGGAAATTCATTAGCCTGTATGTTTGGAGTACTTACAGCTCCTCAACAAAGAGCTCTTTTTCGTTTAGTTCTTCATAATCGAGAACATTTAATGGCTCAAATGCCAATGAGAATTTGCCATCCTCCAATGGATATAGAGGAATGGCAAAACAAAACTGGTTCAGATCCAAAGAACTGGCCTTGGAGTTATCACAATGGCGGACATTGGCCAAGTCTCCTCTGGTTCTTTGGGGCTTCAATCTTGCTTCATGAAAAAAGATATCCCAAAGCAGATGTTCTACTTATGGGGCAAATGAGAGCACTTTTAGAGGAATGCTATTGGAGCCAACTTAATCAACTTCCCAGGCAAAAATGGGCAGAATATTTTGATGGTCCAACTGGAACCTGGGTTGGACAACAATCTAGGACTTATCAAACTTGGACAATTGTTGGCTTTTTACTACTTCACCACCTTCTAAGAGCATCACCTGATGATGTATTAATGCTTGATTTAGAAGAAAATAACTAACTAGAAAAGTCCAAGTGTTAATGATTTATCAATAGGAAGACAAGCACCTATTCCTAAATAAATAGTCAAAAGAGTTCCAAATAAAAACATCGACATTGCTACTGGTCTTCTAAATGGATTAGCAAATTTATTTACATTCTCAATAAATGGAAGAATCATTAGCCCTAATGGAATTAATGTCTGAAGGGCAATTCCAAGTAACTTATTAGGTACTACTCTAAGAATTTGAAACACTGGATATAAATACCATTCAGGCAATATTTCCAAAGGAGTAGCAAAAGGATTTGCTTTGTCTCCCAAAAACGCAGGATCTAAAACAGCTAAACCAACAACACATGCAATAGTTCCAAGAATAACTACTGGGAAAATATATAAAAGATCATTAGGCCAAGCAGGCTCTCCATAATAATTATGCCCCATTCCTTTAGCCAGTTTTGCCCGTAATTTGGTGTCGGATAGATCTGGTTTTTTAAGAGTAGACATAATTAATGAAAAAATTTATGGAAAAATTTATAAATAGAATTTTTATACTATAAATCTATATTGAAATCATAACGGACCGGAAATACCTTGTTTGCGAATCATTAAAAAATGCATAAGCATAAATACAGCAAGCAGCCAAGGCATCACAAAAGTATGGAGACTATAAAACCTAGTAAGAGTTGTTTGACCAACACTTTCTCCTCCTCTTAGCAGTTCAACCATAAAATCCCCAATAACAGGAACAGCTGCAGGCACACCAGATACAATTTTTACGGCCCAATATCCAACCTGATCCCAAGGCAAGGAATAACCAGTAACTCCAAAGGCAACAGTAATGACTGCCATTACAACACCAGTTATCCAAGTTAATTCTCTAGGTCTCTTAAAGCCTCCTGTTAAATAAACTCGGAAAACATGCAAGATAAGCATGAGCACCATCATTGAGGCACTCCATCTATGCACTGATCTAATCAACCATCCAAAGCTGACATCAGTCATCAAATAACTGACTGAACTATAAGCTTCACTAACAGTCGGCTTATAGTAAAAAGTCATCGCGAAACCCGTCGCGAATTGAATTAAAAAACAAACAAGTGTTATGCCACCAAGACAATAAAAAATGTTGACATGTGGTGGAACATATTTTGAAGTGACATCATCAGCTATGTCCTGAATTTCAAGACGTTCCTGAAACCAGTCATAGACAGGTGAAGAATTCGCCATTTATGAACTGTGTGCTTTTACAAAAGATTCTACTCGATGTGCCGACTGCACCGTGCAAAGGATTAATCCAATGCTTCCAACTGTTAAATCCTGGACTAAAGCTCTGCAAACATTTTTTGCAGTAATACTTAGCTTTGGCCTTGTTTTTCAAGGTTTTGTAGAACCAAGCCTTGCTTTAAACGATGGTCAGCAACTCGTAATAGAGTCATGGAATTTAGTTAATGAAGGTTATTTAGATCCCCAAAAATTTGATGAAATTCAATGGAGAAGACTTCGCCAAAGGGCACTTGAAAAACCTATTACAAATTCTCAACAAGCTTATGCCGCTATAGAGGCAATGCTTTTGCCTCTGGAAGACCCTTATACAAGGCTGCTCAGGCCAAAAGATTTCCAAGCGATGAAACTAAGCAATATTGGAAGTGAAATAAATGGAGTAGGCCTCCAACTTGGAGCAAGAGGAGAAGATAGAGAAATAGTTGTAATTTCTGCACTAGAGGGTTCTCCCGCTGCAGATGCAGAAATTGAAAGCGGAACAACGTTAATTAAAGTAAATGGAGAGTCTCCCAAAAAACTTGGCCTAGAAGCCACTGCAGCAAACCTCAGAGGAGAAGTCGGATCCCAAGTATTAATAGAAATTCAACGGCCAAATAGTAATGTCCATGAAGAAATAATTTTAGAAAGACGAAGTGTTGATCTAAGACCAGTAAGAACAAAAAGACTTAGGAATGAATCGCATACATTTGGTTACTTAAGAATCACACAATTCAGTGAAGGTGTCCCAGAACAAGTTCAAGAAGCATTAGAAGAACTCTCAGAAAAAGAAGTCGAAGGAATAGTTTTAGATTTGAGAAATAATTCAGGCGGGCTAGTTAGCTCAGGGCTAGCTGTTGCGAATGCTTTTATTAATGAGAAGCCAATAGTCGAAACAAAAAATCGAAATGGAATCAATGATCCTATTCCTGCGAGTTCAGAGACTCTTTATGATGGACCTATGATTACTCTTGTAAATAGTGGAACAGCTAGTGCTAGTGAAATTCTAGCTGGAGCGCTCCAAGACAACGGCAGGTCTAAATTAATTGGCAGCAAAACGTTCGGGAAAGGGCTTATACAATCACTAACAAACCTTAGTGATGGAAGTGGTTTAGCTATAACCGTTGCTAGCTACCTAACTCCTAGTGGAAGAGATATCCAAAACCAAGGAATAGAACCAGATCAAACTTTAGAAATGCCTGAACCACTTAATCCTGGAGGAGATGAAGACAGATGGTTAAAAGATGCAGAGATTTTCATGGCGGCAAGCCTAGAAAAAAACTATTCAGATTCGACAAGCAGCACATCCAATAATTCTGAAATTCCAAATCAAGAAATGAACAATTAAATGAGTGTTAGAAATTATTACGACCCTTTATATCACTCGATAAATCTTAATTCAAAAGAGCCAGAAGAGCTCATGGTAATGGAATTAATAGATTCATCCCCTTTTCAAAGACTTCGGAGGATTAAACAACTTGGACCAGCATCATTAACATTCCATGGTGCCGAGTCCAGTCGCTTTACTCATTCATTAGGAGTTTTTCATTTAGCCCGAAGAGCAATAAAACAATTACAAAAAATTGACCCAAAATTAAAGATATTCAAAGGTGCTTTGTATGCATCAGCTCTATTACATGACATTGGACATGGTCCTTTAAGTCATTCTAGTGAAGAAATGTTTGGATTAAGACATGAAGATTGGAGTGCGAAAATTATCAAAGAGCATCCAGAGATAAAAAATAACCTAGAAAAATTAAAAGAAGGATTAAGTGAACAAGTTTCAGATCTAATTCAATTAAAAAGTTTCCCTAACAAAGCAATTTTAGCAATAGTTAGCAGTCAACTTGATTGTGATAGATTAGATTATCTATTAAGAGATAGTTACACTACTGGCATAGGATATGGTCAAGTAGATTTAGAAAGAATTCTATCCGCATTAACTATTGCTCCAGATGGCGATATAGCAATTAACCCTAAAGGAATTATGGCAGTTGAGCACTACCTTATAGTTAGGAATCTAATGTATCGAAGTGTTTACAACCATAGATTAAATGAAGTAAGCAATTGGCTTTTAGAACAAATAATAAAAACGGCTAGACAATTTTCTCCAAAAGAAATTTGGACAGATAAGTATATGAAAAAATGGTTATGGAATCCAGAGGAGATTGATCTGGAAACATATTTAGCAAATGATGATATTTTAACTGGATATCATTTATTAAGATGGAAAAATGAAGCACCTAATCTATTAGCAGGTCTTTGCGAAAGATTTATCAATAGAAGGTTATTAAAAGCTATAGATATAGTTAACTTAGGGAATGAAAAACAGCTTCAAGCGCTTGCATTTGCTCAAAAACTTAGTGAAAGTATAGGTGAAGATTCTAATATTTCCTGCGGCATAAGGAAACAAAAGTTGCACAGTTACTATCCATATAAAGGTGGTCTTCGATTATGGGATGGGAAAAATTTAAAGGCTCTTGAAGAAGAATCATCACTAGTTAAGTCATTAGCTGTACCAGAAGAGTCATCTTGGTTAATCTATCCTAAAGATATAGATATAGAGTTAAAAAAATATATTGAGTTGCTATCTAATCAAAGATAATATCTTTAAAAACCATGAATCATAAAGAAACAGAAATGGACTTCTTATCATTACCATTTAATACTAAATGCGATTGGGAGCAGAAACTCAAATCTGAGTTAAAAGAATATAAAGTTAGAGTTGTTGAGATCAATTGTATTAACTGGTCATTAAACTGTAAAAATTTAAATACTCTCATAAATTTATGCAAAGAGTATGGATGCATCAGTATCAGCCTAAGATCAAATAAAATAGAAACAATTGTCAGTGCAAAGTCGATGGGAATTGAAGCATATCTAAATAAAAATATTGAGGTAATTTCAAATAATTTAAATAAAAAAAATTCTACTAAATCCACAAATCAAACCTCTGTTAATTTTCATCAAGGAACCCTCCGGTCAGGAGAAATAGTTGAAAGCGATAATGATTTATTTATTTTTGGAGACGTAAATCCAGGAGCACTAGCATCTGCTAAAGGCAATGTCTTTGTCTGGGGGAAATTACTTGGAACGGCTCATGCTGGAAAAGATGGGAATCAAAGTGCAAAAATCATTGCATTGCAACTCAGACCTCTTCAACTGAGGATTGCCTCCAAAATTGCAAGAGGGCCAAAAGATAAGCCTATAGAAGGGTTAGCAGAAGAAGCACAAATTGAACAAGGAGAAATTATAATCAGGCCGGCAAACCCATCTTTAAATCATAATATTTAAGCAATTTAATATAAAAAATACTTCTATTCCTCTAAAAAACTTATTGAATCAAAAGCTTTTGCCAACATTTTGTTTTATAAGCCAAAATGAGTTTAAAATTCGACCACTTTTAAAAAATTCTTGGCAACAGAGACACGAGTCATTCTTATATGCTCAGGCAAAGGGGGCGTCGGCAAAACAACCCTTACAGCAAATCTGGGCATTTCTCTTGCTAGGCAAGGGCTGAAGACAGCAGTTCTAGATGCTGACTTTGGATTGCGAAATCTAGATCTACTTCTAGGTCTAGAAAATCGTATTGTTTATACCGCACAGGAAGTACTCGAAGAGAATTGCAGGCTGGATCAAGCTTTGGTTAAACATAAACAAGAGCCGAATCTATCTTTATTACCAGCTGGTAATCCAAGAATGCTTGATTGGCTAAAGCCAGAAGACATGCAAAATATAGTTAACATGCTTAGTGATCTATTCGACTATGTATTAATAGATTGCCCTGCTGGAGTAGAAGATGGATTTAAAAATGCAGCTTCTGCTTCAAAAGAAGCAATAGTAGTAACTAATCCTGAAGTATCAGCAGTTAGAGATGCAGATAGAGTTATTGGCCTTTTAAATACTTATGGAATAAAACCTGTTCAGCTTGTACTAAATAGAGTTAGACCTAGAATGATGGCAAACCAAGAGATGCTTTCAATAGAAGATGTAAAAGATATTCTCGCTTTGTCTCTACTAGGTTTAGTGTTAGAAGATGAGCAAGTTATCGTCAGCACTAATCGTGGAGAGCCACTAACACTTAGCAATCAAAAATCACCCGCAGCGAGATGTTATTCCAATATTGCAAGTCGTCTTCAAGGTAAAGACATTCCTATACTTGATCCTTCAAAAGAAGGCACAAGTTTAAAAGATAAATTTAGACGCTTAATGCAAACCAAGATTTTCTAAATCAATGACACTTAGAGACATCATCAACAAACTCCTTAGAAGGCAACAAGCTAGTGCAAGCACTGCCAGAGAACGACTTCAACTAGTTTTAGCTCACGACCGAACTGATTTAAGCACTGATTTACTCGATCAAATGAGAAAAGAAATTCTAGAAGTAGTCGCGAAATATGTTGAGATTGATATGGATGAGGGGGCCGTAAGCTTAGAAACAGAAGACCGAATGACGGCCCTAGTAGCCAATCTTCCCATCAAACGAACTAAATCTGGAGAAATTAAGCTAAAAGAGCAAATTGATAACTCTCAAAACGAAGTCGAGGGAAGCAAAACCTCTGATTAAGCTACTCTCAAGGCCAACTTTAACTCTTATATTCTAGATATCGATAAAATCATTTGATCAGCCTTAACCTAAAATAAAAAATAAGTGAAAATCAATTTTTTTTGAATATTTTCAGGCATGAGTAGTTAATATATAAAAATTGCCGGCTTAGCTCAGCGGTAGAGCAGCGCTTTTGTAAAGCGAAGGCCATCAGTTCAAATCTGTTAGCCGGCATTTTCATAAAAAGTCTAATTTCAATTGCAATAACTTTTATAGTTATGAGTTTTTCCCAGAGAAAATCCAAACAAAGATAATTAAAAAAAGAATAAAAATAAAACGAGCTTCAAACAATGGCGTAGAAAACTTAATTAAAGGCTCTAAGAACCAATAAAAAAATGATTGAATCAAAAAAACTAGTCCTATTAGCCAAATCATGCTTTCCCAGTCTTTTCAGGCACAACCTCACCTTCTCTTAAAACAC
>QCJQ01000033.1 GCA_003215935.1 Prochlorococcus sp. AG-409-D09 | reverse complement strand
TAACAGGTTTATTAATTTTTTCTATATGGTTTTGAGGTGAACGATCTAAATAAAGATCTAGATCTTTTTCCAAAGATCCCAAAAGATAATTTAAATAACCTGCTTCAAATCTATGAGTTGATTTAGCCATCGAAACAAGGTCACATACTGGATATCTACAAGCACAAATGCTGAATACATCTTGAAAACATAAACATGCTAAAGCGGTAAATCCTGAAGCACTACTTCCTTGAAAAGCAATTAAGTCCTTATTTGCTTTTTTCTCTTCAACCAAAGCTAAAGCACCTCTAGTGCAGTCTTCTAAGTCCAATTTCCCCCAATTTCTTTTTAATCTTTCTCGATATTTTCTCCCAAAACCGGTAGACCCTCCATAGTTGATATCTAAAACACCCCAATCTCTTGATGTCCAAAACTGGATTTCAAGATTCAAACCAGAAGTCGCCATTCCAGTTGGACCACTATGGGCTTGAACTAAAAGAGGAGAAGATACCTTAGATCCATTAATCGGTGGGTAATACCAAGAATGTACTTTGTCTCCATTACAACTATCAAACCAAAACGGTTCTGGAACACTAATTTTATTTTTATTTAACCTTAATTCTCTACAAGATGTATGAATCCAAGTCTCATCATTTACATCTAATTCTAATAAGCCTGATTCATTAAAAGAATTACTAGCAACAACAACAATTTTCTCATTAGATGCATATAAAAAGCTCAAATCATTAAATGGCTGATTGATTTTACGAATTTCTCCATTTTTTAAAAAAAGACCAATAGACCATGTCCCATTAGTACAAATTAAAGCAACTATATTCTCACCAATTTCAGAAATCGTACTTAATCCAGACACCCATTGAGGTAACCCCACTTCAGCATGTATAGGCCAAAGTTTCTCCCAAGATATAGTTTTATTCAATCTGAAATCAGCACTTAAAAGCATTAGATTCCACCAGCCATTACTATCTTCTGAAACCACTAATTCACCAGTTGATAGCCATATTGGTTGAAAAACAGATACTAAATTGTGAGTTTTCAGAGTATTCCCTGCAAGACGTAATGGATTACTCAAAGATCCATCAATATCAATGATTGCAACATAAAGCTCTGAAGCATCCCATGGCATATAAGAGCTTTGCCATTCCACCCAAGCAAGTTGATCGCTTTTAGGACTCAAACTAGGGTATCCAATAAAGTCTTTTGCCGAATAAATAATTTTTGGAGACTGTAATTGCTTTTTCAATGAAAATGTAATTAAAAAATCTTTGTCTTCTTTTTCCATCACACCAATCCAACGATTATTTTTTAAATCAATAAGACCATCAGCTAAATAGAATTTGCCTGGTTTAGAAATGCAAATAGGTTTATGTAATGGTTGTAAAGAACAAGATCTTGATTGATTAAATAAATTCAAACCATTCCATACTTGGTGCCAAAGACAACCGTTTTGTTTATCAATCCAGCAAAGATAAAGAAAATCATCATTTTGTTTAATAGCTAGAGGAGCGCCTCCATACCCATGTAAACAAGTTCTTAAGTCAATAGGATCTGGCGTCAATTCTTGAGGAATTACATCTGAAGCCTTCCATGGCCGAATCAAAGCAGTGGTTCGACCATTTTCTTGAGGCCTTTGTTCAAGCCAGCAAACCCAATTCCCAACTATGCGAGGTTCCTTTATTACAACTTTCTGCTCAATAACAAGTTCAGCAGGTATTGATTGAGAAGCGTTATTTGAAACAAGATCTTCCAAATCATTGAAATTCATCGCTTAAAGATTACTTCTTTCATAGAAAGAAGTAAAATTTGTTATGTAATAGATGAGACTGCCCCTTGGCTGGAAGCTTTGCACAACTTGCCAAAAAGGCAGAGAATAAAAAGACTTCGATAGCAGTTTCTAAAGAGCCGCTTGAAAAAGCTCCTCTAAAAATTTTGATGCTAGGTCATAAAGCTCTTCGAACTCCAGCAAAACGCATTAGTAAAGTTGACGATTCAATTAGAGAACTAGCAAGAAATATGCTTAAAAGTATGTATTCAGCCAAAGGGATTGGTTTGGCTGCACCTCAAGTAGGTATCCAAAAAAGAATTTTAGTAATTGACCTTAATTTCGAAGATCCCAAAAGTACTCCTTATGTCTTTATTAATCCAGAAATTATTTCAACTAGTGCGACAGTAGATACTTATGAAGAAGGGTGCTTAAGTATCCCAGGAGTTTATGGAGATGTAATTAGACCAACATCAGTCAAAATAAGCTTTCGTGATGAAATAGGCAGACCTAAGAAAATGAATGCTGATGGACTAATGGCACGATGTATCCAGCACGAAATCGACCATTTAAATGGAGTTCTTTTTGTAGATAAAGTAAATAATCAAGAAGATCTTATAAAACAACTTTCAGATCAAGGATTCGATAAAAAATATATAAATCTAATAACATAAAAGTTATTTTTTAAATAATTAAAGTTCCAGTGTATAATTTTTTTTAATTAAAAATGAAGTAAATGACTGAAGATACAATTTTCACAAAAATTTTAAATAAAGAAATACCTTGTGATGAAATTTATAGTGATGGACTTTGTCTAGCATTTAAAGATATACAACCTCAAGCGCCAATTCATATTCTAATAATACCAAGAAAGAAAATTATAAGCCTAAAAAATGCACAAATAGAAGACAAAGAATTATTAGGACATTTATTATTAATCTCAGCAAAAATTGCTCAGCAAGAAGGGTTACAAGATTGGCGGACAATAATTAATACAGGAGAAAAAGCTGGACAAACAGTATTTCATTTACATATTCATGTAATAGGAGGAAGAGAGTTAGCATGGCCTCCCGGATAAAAATTTTTAGAAAATAAACATCTTAGAAGATATTTATCATCACTTGACTTTATAAAAGCCTCAATAAACTATATTATGAGCTATAAATAAGAATTAGATTGGATTGATTAACTATTTCTATTCAAATTCATTATTTGTGGAGTTGCCTACCGATGCAAATCCAATAAGTAAAATTAAATAGAAAAATCAATTCTATTGAAAATACTAAATACAAGCTTGTATTAATATGAGCACAACACCCTCATTACAAAAGAAAGATCTACGTAACCGGTTAGAGCAGCTAAGAAAATTAGCTCAGCCTTTCTTTTTACCTTTAGAACAAAGCAATGGGCTAAATTTTATTTGGCTTTTAATTTCATTATTATTTTGTGTAGGTGGCCTTGTTTTAGTGGCCTTAACTGGGTTAGTAGAAGGTTCTCAAAATATTTGGCCTTTATTAACTGAGAAATATTTCGGTGGTGTCGTTAAAACAATTAATTATATTTGGGAAAGTTGGTGGGGATGGTTATTTTCTGGATTATTTTTCTTAGGTTCTGCCAGTTTCTTCAATTTAAGGCATCAATTAAAAAATAGAAGATGGCTTCATTGGACTTTTTTAGGAATAATTGTATTGATGTTGCTTGCAGTAAATGGAATAAATGCAGGAATAGGATTTATTGCAAGAGATTTAACTAATGCATTAGTTGAAAAACAAGAATCGGGTTTCTATAGAATACTAGGAATATATGCTTGTTGCTTCGTAATAGCTCTTCCGATACGTGTTTCACAGATATTTTTTACTTATAAATTAGGAATCATCTGGAGAGATTGGCTGTCAAAAAGTCTTATATCAGATTACATGAAAAATAAAGCCTATTATATTCTTAATCCAAATGATGAAACTGCAACTGATGTAGACAATCCAGATCAAAGAATTACAGATGATACAAAAGCATTTACAGGACAAAGTCTTACTTTTACCTTAGGTATTTTTGATGCTTTACTAACTTTTTCTCTAAACATACTAATTCTCTGGAGTATTAGCAAAACTCTTACACTTTCTTTATTTGGATATGCTAGTTTCGCAACTGCTATTTTAATTTTTGCGGGAAGAAATCTTGTAAGGATTGATTATGATCAACTAAGATACGAAGCTGATTTTCGCTACGGATTAGTACATATTCGTGATAATGCTGAATCTATTGCATTTTATTCTGGAGAAGAGCCAGAGAAAACAGAAACAGAAAGAAGACTATTTGAAGTAGTAAGGAATTTTAACCTTCTAATTATTTGGAGAGTAATAATAGATGTTATGAGAAGATCTATAAATTATGCAGGTAATTTTTTCCCTTATTTAATAATGGCTATACCATATTTTGCCGGGGAAATAGATTACGGAAGATTCATTCAAGCTAGTTTTGCTTTCGGAATGGTTGAAGGATCATTATTTTTTGTAGTAAATCAAATAGAAGAGTTAGCGAAATTTACTGCTGGAATTAGCAGGTTAGCAGGGTTTCAATCTAAAGTTGAAGATGTTAGTTTAGAGGCCAATAAAAAACAAGATTTAGATTTCAATATTGTAAATAGGAATTCTATTTTAATTCGCAATGCTGAATTATGCCCACCAGGAAGTAACACGCCAATTATTTCAAATCTGAATATCAGTATTGAAAAATCTGACAGCTTATTAGTTGTAGGGCCATCAGGTTGTGGAAAAACTTCCTTGCTAAGGATGATAAGCGGTTTATGGAAACCAATTCATGGTTCTATAGAGACTCCAAAAATTGGAGATCTATTATTTATTCCTCAAAAACCTTATTTGATACTTGGATCATTAAGAGAGCAACTTTGTTACCCAACTAAAGAGGCAAGATTTAGCGATGACAATCTTAGATCTGTGCTTACTGAAGTTAATCTAGAATCATTGATAGATAGATATCCAAACTTAGATGTCAAACAAGATTGGCCACGCATACTCTCTTTAGGAGAACAACAGAGGCTTGCATTTGGAAGATTACTGCTAAATTCTCCAAGATTTGCAGTATTGGACGAGGCAACTAGTGCCCTTGATATACGAACAGAGCAACTGTTATATAAACTTCTCAAAAAGCGAGATCTAGCCGTAATTAGTGTTGGACATCGACCAAGCCTTATAGAATTCCATTCATCAGTGTTAGAACTCTCAGGTGAGGGGTCTTGGCGCTTAATGCCTACAACAAATTATGACTTTAGCAAAACCTAACTCTTTACGATGACTTCAAATAATCAAAACATCCCAACAATGGAATCTCCTATTGATGATTCTAAATTAAAAGATCAGCAAATAGATGGTTTGACTCGCCAAGCGAGTGCAACCACAACTGACAACCCCGAATTCGGCTGGAGTGGGTATGCAGAAAGAATTAACGGTAGATTTGCAATGATTGGTTTTTTAGCAATCTTATTAATTGAATTACTGAGTAAAGATTCATTTCTACATTGGTCAGGAATATTACCTTTATAAAAAATTATTTAATCATCAAATCTAGAACTATTATCTCTTGGCATAGATCGTCTTTTTGAAGGTGATTGATTATATTTACTGTCAGATGAAGATGTTTTTCTATTTACTTGCCTACTAGACCTTTGATTGAAGTTATTTTCTTTTTCACTTTTTGTTTGACTCATGCGAGTATTTCTAGGGCTAGTCGAACGTGAAGAGGTAAAAGCTGCATCTTCTATACTCTTAGAATTTAGATAAGAACCTTGGGATCGACTTTGATTTTTATCATTAGGAATATTTTTTCTAGATGAAGAAAGATCTCTATTTGAACCGCTATTCCTTGATCTTTGCTCATTTGAAGAAGGTCTAGTCCCTCTTCTTAGATCTTGCCGATTGTTCCTTCTTTGACCAAAATCAGCTCTTCTCTCTCCCGAGATATCAGATTCAACATTCCTAAATCTATCCATTCTTCTCTGTCGATCTTGAAGCTGGTCTTCTGAATCCCTTCTTTGCCTATTTATTGGCCTTCTGCTAGCAGCTTCTTCAGGTATAGCTGCTTTAGAAGCTCGCCTTGGTGAATAAAAATCGTCTTCAGAGTCCTCAATATCATTAGATCTGCCTGCAAATCTTCGTCTCACTGGTTGGGCTTCTTCAAATTGATCATAAGAATCGTCCCAAGAAGAACTTAAACCACCTCTAGGAGAACGAAGAGGAGGAGAGGGTTCTTCGTCAAAATAAGTAGAACGACGTGCTTGATCTGTTGCTATACCTCTCAACCGAACACTTTCATAAGCAAAGAAAACTGTAGTTCCAGCTAATAAAAATTGACCAAATTGAAGAATTGGATCAAGTCTCCAACCCTGAAAAAATAGGATTCCACCACAAAGTAACCCTATAGCTGCGAAAAAAACATCGTAATCCCGAGCTAAAGCAGGTTTAAAAGACCGCAAGAAATAAAGACCTGCTCCGCACACAGCAAGAACAATCCCAACAATGCTGGCCCAATTAAGACTGGCATTGACCAAATTTGCGCCCCCATAAAAGAACTAACCTGAGATAAAAATCCACCTCAGTTTTAACAGTCTAAGAAAGACGCAAGTTATTTTCTAGCGACTACGTGAAAGTGCATCGTTTTGGCTAACCCAAATCAATGCAGCAGCAGCAGGAGCAACAATTAAGGCACCTGCAGCTAAAAAACTGCCTATCATTCCAACCGCTGAACTTGTTGGAGTTGCAGTTAGTAAAAAAGTCATCAAATTAAAATCCATTGCAGCCATTTCAGTAGCAAACCCGTAGTAAGCCTACGGAATAGGAGAAACTTTATAACATGAATTGACTAATACTTTAGCTTTGTGAAGCCACTACTCATAAAAGCCATTCCAGGAATTCACCTAGGAATAGGATTAGGACTTGCTTCCTTAACAATTGCATTTCTTTTAAGAATCATATTGTCGTGGTATCCAAAAATAAATCTCAACCAAGGTCTCTGGCCATTAATCTCTTGGCCTACAGAGCCATTTTTAGCTCTAACACGAAAAATTGTACCTCCAATTGGAGGTGTTGATGTAACACCTGTTGTTTGGGTTGGTTTAATTAGTCTCTTTAGAGAATTAATAGTGGGTCAACAAGGACTTTTAACTCAAGTTTTAATGAAGATTGAAACTCTAAGCTAAATAATTTTTCAACACTTTCTAAGTATCAATTAAGCATTTCCTGCTCTACAAATTTTGTATGTACATCTCCATTAAGAAATTCGTTTCTCTTCAACAATTCCAAATGAAAATTAATAGTTGTTGGTATTCCTGTAACGGCACATTCATTCAATGCTCTTTCCATTCGTTTTAAAGCAGCTTCTCTGTCAGATCCCCATACAATCAATTTCCCAATTAAAGAATCATAAAATGGAGGTATATCATAACCGGTATAAACATGACTATCTACCCGTACGCCAGGGCCTCCAGGAGGTAACCAACCAGTAATCCTTCCTGGAGAAGGCCGAAAGTTATGTTTAGGGTCTTCTGCATTGATTCGACATTCAATTGCATGGCCTGTCAAATTAATTTCTTCTTGTGTAAAGCCAAGTTCCTCTCCCCCTGCAATTTTTAATTGTTGAGCAATTAAATCAATTCCAGTAACAATTTCAGTAACTGGATGTTCAACTTGAATCCGCGTATTCATTTCCATAAAATAAAAATCACCTTTCCGATCGAGAAGAAATTCAACCGTTCCTGCACCTTCATATTTAATGCTCTTAGCTGCAGCAGTTGCAGCTTCTCCCATCTTTAATCTGAGTTCATCATTTAGAGCAGGACTAGGGGATTCCTCTAATAGCTTTTGATGTCTTCTTTGAATGGAGCAATCTCTTTCCCCTAAATGAACGACATTTCCATATCTATCTGCCAAAATTTGCACTTCTACATG
>QCJQ01000032.1 GCA_003215935.1 Prochlorococcus sp. AG-409-D09 | reverse complement strand
ATCTTTTGAAAGACTTATCTGCAAATCGTCAGGTTTTTTGTATTACTCATCAACCAATTGTCGCAGCATTAGCAGATAATCATTTTTCAGTTAGAAAATTTGTTAAAAATGGAGAGACTCTTTCAAATGTCTTTCATTTAAAGGATTTTGAGGCCAAACAAAATGAATTAGCAGAATTAGCTGGAGGAGATTTTGATGAAGCAAAGGTTTATGCGGCGAGCTTGCTGGAACAAAGGGCTGCATAATATACTGTTTATTTCTTAAGATAATTAGCTCTTTATCTTTCCTACATGGGAAGCTCTAACAATAAATTGGTAAAGCAAGGTTTACATCAATCCTCTTTTGAGGATGAGATTAGGATTCGTGGTGCAAGACAGCACAATCTAAAAAATGTTGATTTAACTATTCCACGTAATCAACTTGTTGTATTTACGGGTGTAAGTGGAAGTGGAAAGAGTTCTTTAGCTTTCGATACAATTTTTGCTGAAGGACAGAGAAGGTATGTTGAAAGTCTTTCAGCTTATGCACGTCAGTTTTTAGGGCAAGTTGATAAGCCAGATGTTGATGCCATTGAAGGGTTATCACCAGCTATTTCTATTGATCAGAAGTCAACTAGTCATAATCCCCGTTCAACAGTTGGAACAGTTACAGAAATTCAGGATTACTTGCGTTTGTTATTTGGCCGAGCTGGTGACCCACATTGCCCACAATGTGATAGGCCAATTAAGCCTCAGACTATTGATGAAATGGTTGATCAGATTTTAACTTTACCAGAAGGTAGTCGTTATCAATTATTGGCGCCCGTTGTTAGAGGTAAAAAAGGAACCCATGCAAAATTATTGTCTGGATTAGCTGCTGAAGGCTTTGCTCGAGTAAGAATCAATAAAGAAGTTAGAGATTTATCAGATAATATTGAACTAGATAAAAATCAAATACATTCTATTGATGTAGTTGTTGATCGTTTAATTTCAAGGGAAGGAATTCAAGAACGTTTAACTGATTCTTTACAAACCGCTTTGAAAAGAGGAGATGGGTTAGCAGTTGTTGAAGTTGTTCCCAAAAAAGATGAATCATTACCAGAAAATATTGAAAGAGAAAGATTGTTTTCTGAGAATTTTGCTTGTCCTATTCATGGCTCTGTAATTGAGGAATTGTCACCACGTTTATTTTCATTTAATAGTCCTTATGGCGCTTGTCCTGATTGTCATGGAATTGGTCATTTAAAAAAATTTACTAAAGAGCGTGTTGTTCCTGACCCTTCACTTCCTGTCTATGCTGCTGTTGCTCCATGGAGTGATAAAGATAATTCATATTATTTTTCTCTTTTGTATTCTGCAGCAGAAGCTTTTGGTTTTGAAATTAAGACCCCTTGGAAAAATTTAAATAATAAGCAACAAGATATTTTGCTTTATGGGAGCAAAGAACCAATCTTAATTCAAGTAGACAGTCGTTATAAAAAAGATGATGGTTTTAAGCGTCCTTTTGAAGGAATTATTCCAATTTTGGAAAGACAACTAAAGGATGCTCAAGGAGAATCAGTTCGTCAAAAACTAGAGAAATTTTTAGAATTAGTGCCTTGTGAGACGTGTTCTGGAAAAAGATTGCGCCCAGAAGCTTTAGCTGTAAAAATCGGACCTTTTGCAATAACAGATCTAACTTCTTGCAGTGTTTCACAAACTCTTAACTATATAGAAAACATGATGGGTATTGATGTACCTAAAAAAGCTGACCCGTTACTTACTTCCAGACAAAGAAAAATTGGTGAATTAGTTTTAAAAGAAATTCGATTGAGATTAAAATTTCTTCTTGATGTTGGCCTTGATTATTTAACATTAGATAGGCCAGCAATGACCTTATCTGGTGGAGAGGCTCAAAGAATTCGTTTAGCAACACAAATTGGTGCTGGATTAACTGGTGTTCTATATGTTTTAGATGAGCCGAGTATTGGTCTTCACCAGAGAGACAATGATAGATTATTAACTACTTTAAAGAGACTTAGAGATTTAGGTAATACACTTGTTGTTGTGGAGCATGATGAAGAAACGATTCGAGCAGCTGATTATATTGTTGATATAGGTCCTGGAGCAGGAGTTCATGGAGGTAAAATAGTAGCCCAAGGATCTTTTGAGTCACTATTATCTCAAGAAGATTCCTTAACTGGTTCTTATTTAAGTGGAAGATCTTCTATTCCTACTCCTCAGACACGAAGAGATTCAGTTAATAGAAAATTACGATTAATTAATTGTGATAGAAATAACCTTAAAAATATTTCGGTAGATTTTCCTCTTGGGCGTCTTGTTTCTGTAACTGGAGTAAGTGGTAGTGGTAAAAGCACATTGGTCAATGAACTATTGCACCCTGCTTTAAATAATTCCTTAGGTTTAAAGGTTCCTTTTCCTAAAGGCTTGGGAGAATTAAGAGGAGTTAAAGCAATAGATAAAGTTATTGTTATTGATCAATCACCTATAGGGAGAACACCGCGCTCTAATCCTGCAACATATACAGGCGCTTTTGATCCAATTAGACAACTTTTTGCTGCTGCTGTTGAAGCAAAAGCTCGAGGTTATCAGGCTGGTCAATTTAGTTTTAATGTAAAAGGTGGACGATGTGAAGCTTGTCGCGGTCAAGGTGTCAATGTTATTGAAATGAACTTTTTGCCTGATGTTTATGTTCAATGTGATGTATGCAAAGGTGCGAGATTTAATAGGGAAACTTTGCAGGTTAAATATAAAGGTTTTAGTATTTCTGACGTTTTGGAAATGACTGTTGAACAAGCAGTAGATGTTTTTTCAGCAATCCCTCAAGCTTCTGATCGACTTAAAACATTGTTAGATGTAGGTCTTGGCTATATAAAATTAGGTCAACCAGCGCCTACTCTGTCAGGTGGTGAAGCACAAAGAGTAAAACTAGCAACAGAATTATCTCGTCGAGCGACAGGGAAAACCTTATATTTAATTGATGAGCCAACTACTGGATTGAGTTTTTATGATGTACATAAATTGATGGATGTTATTCAAAGACTTGTCGATAAGGGGAATTCAATTATTGTTATTGAACATAATTTAGATGTAATACGTTGTTCAGATTGGATAATAGATATGGGGCCTGAAGGAGGTGATCGAGGTGGAGAAATTCTTGTTACTGGTACCCCTGAGGATATTATTCACAATAAATATAGCTATACTGGAAAATATTTGAAAAAAATATTAGATTTAAACTCTTAGAGATACTCAAATAATTGATTTTCATCAGGAGCTTTGATCTTTGCATTTTGTTGTAAAGTCGAATTTTAAAATTTTTTCAATTATGAGATCCCTTGTCTTAACAGGGATCTCTGTATCTTCCAGATTACTTGCCTGATTTTATTATACTTTCTTTATGTTTCGTTGCTTAAAAATCTACTAAGCATTCCTCATTGATAACGGAGGAGATTATGGGTTTCAAGCTCCTTCATTTAAATCTGCACGGTTTAATTCGTTCTCATGATCTTGAATTAGGTCGTGATGCAGATACAGGTGGTCAAACTTTATATGTTTTAGAACTTGTTAAAGGACTCGCTTCTAGACCTGAAGTAGATCAAGTACAACTTGTGACAAGATTGATTCAAGATCGTAGAGTTTCAACAGATTATTCAGAAGAGATAGAAACAATATCTCCAGGTGCACAAATTATTAGAATACCTTTTGGTCCAAAGAGATATATCAAAAAAGAATTACTTTGGCCTTATTTGGATGACTTGGCAGATCTATTGGTTGAGAGACTTCAAAATGAGGATACTTTGCCTGATTGGGTGCATGCTCATTATGCAGATGCTGGATACGTAGGTTCATTAATTAGTCGTCGTTTAGGAATACCACTTGTTTTTACTGGACATTCTTTAGGTAGAGAAAAACAAAGACAATTACTTGCTGCTGGGCTTGAACATAAGCAAATTGAACAAATATATTCGATTACTCGTCGAATAGAAGCAGAGGAATTTGCTTTATCACATTCAGATTTAGTTATTACTAGTACACGGCAAGAAGCTGAACATCAATATGCTCGTTATGGCAAGCTACCTCTCAATCAACTAGAAGTTGTTCCACCTGGAGTTGATTTAATGAGATTTCATCCATTATCTACTCAACAGGAAATGAATGAAGTAGATAACTTTATTGGTAATTTCTTAAAAGAACCTTCAAAATCTCCCCTTTTAGCTATTTCTCGTGCTGTAAGAAGAAAAAATATACCTGCTTTGGTAGAGGCTTATGGTCGTTCAAGAGTTCTAAGGCAAAGACATAATTTAATTCTTGTATTAGGTTGTCGAGATGATTTAAGAAGTCTTGATAAACAACAAAGAGATGTGTTTCAACAAATTTTTGAATTGGTTGATAAATATAATTTATATGGAAAGATCGCTTATCCTAAATTTCATCGACGTGATCAAATACCATCGATTTATAGATGGGCCGCACAAAAAAAGGGATTATTTGTTAATCCTGCTTTAACTGAGCCATTTGGTTTAACTTTATTAGAAGCTGCTGCTTGTGGTTTACCCATGGTTGCAACTGATGATGGTGGACCAAAGGATATTCAGGCTCGTTGTCAAAATGGATTACTAGTTGATGCAACAGATTTAGAATCATTGCAAGATGTTCTTGATCAAGCTGGTTCTTCTTTTGATCAATGGAGACGATGGAGTGATAATGGCATTGAAGGAGTGCATAGAAATTTTAGTTGGGATGCTCATGTATGTAATTACCTTGCACTCATGAAAAATAAACTAAATAGTATTTCACCTAGAAATATTAATTATAATATATTTAATAATAAAATAAATAAATTCAATGTAAATAAATTATTATTACTTGACTTGGATATGAATATAGAACAATTATCAGTAGAAAATTTGTCCAATTTTAGAAATGATTTTTCAACAAAAAAAGATAAGAAATTTGGTATCATTACAGGGTTATCAATTAAAGCTGCTCGTTTAAAATTTGCTGAATATAAATTATCTAATCCATTGGTTTGGATTGCTAGAGCTGGAACAGAAATATATTATGATAATAATAAAGAACAGGATAAGCTATGGCAAAAAACTATTTCTATTGATTGGAATAGATTAGCAGTTGAAAATTCTTTGGCTGATTTAACAGATTATTTAGTACTTCAAGATGAAGAACAACAATCAAAATTTAAAGTAAGCTATTTATTAAAAGAACCTGGTAAAGCAATACTACCTTTAGTTAGAAAGCGTTTAAGGCATCATGGCTTAGCAGCTATGCCTCATTTAAGATGTCATTGGTATTTAGATGTTTTACCTTTGAGGGCTTCACGTGCTGAAGCTATTCGTTTTCTTTCTTTAAAGTGGCACTTGTCTTTGAAAGATATTTTTGTTGTTGCAAGTGAACAAGGTGATGATGATTTAATAACAGGTTTGACGAAATCATTTATACCTAAAGATCATGATTCATCTCTCGATAAGTTTAGGTCTCAACATGGGGTATTTTTTTCATTAAAAAATAGAGCTTCAATATTGGATGGTTTAAACCACTATTAAATTTAATAGTTATCGTTAGGTTTTAATTAAGCATGATTAATTTGAATAAAACTTGCAGATTTATCAGCTTTATTACGTGCTTCTTGTATTGTTTCACCTTTAGCTAAGGCTACTCCCATTCGTCTTCCTTTAGTTGCTGTAGGTTTTCCAAAAATAAGTACATTAGTGTTTGTTTCTTTTAAAGCATTTTCTAGACCTTGATAATTAATTTTCTGATGATTTGATTTTGCTAAAATAACTCTACTTGCTGAAGGTGACGTACATTTAACTTCAGGGATTGGAAGCTCTAATATTGCTCTTATATGTAATTCAAATTCATTTATATTTTGACTAAGCAATGTTACTAACCCGGTATCATGTGGTCTAGGAGATAACTCTGAAAAGATTACCTCATTGTCTTTGATAAAGAATTCTACTCCATATATACCAACTCCTCCAAGATTATTAGTAATTTTTTTTGCTATTGATTTTGCTTCTTTTAATTGTATTTCATTCATTTCTGCTGGTTGCCAACTGCATTGATAATCTCCCCCATGTTGTTCATGTCCTATTGGATCGCAAAATAAGGTTATTCCATTTTCTTGTTTAACGGTTAAAAGAGTTATCTCAAAATCAAAATTAATATATTCTTCTAAAATAATTTTATTTGACTTTCCTCTTGATTTTGTAATAGCTAATTCCCATGCTTTGTTTAATTCATCTTTATTATTGACTAGACTTTGTCCTTTGCCAGATGAACTCATGACTGGTTTGATTAGTAATGGATATCCAATTTTTTCTGCTTTTGTATTTAGTTCTTGTTTATTTATAGCGTAATCAAATTTAGCAGTCCGAATGTTTAATTCATTTGCCGCTAAATCTCTAATTTTATCTCTATTCATAGTTATTGATGTCGCTCTTGCAGTAGGAATAATTTTTATATTTTGTTGTTCTATTTTTTTTAGTGTATCAACTGCAAGTGCTTCTATTTCTGGAATAATTATATCTGGCATATGTTTTAAAATAATTGTTTCTAACTCAAGTTCATCATTCATGTTTAAAATTTCATTTTGATCTGCTATTTGCATTGCAGGAGCATTTTTATAACGATCACAAGCAATCACATGGCATCCCAATCTTTTTGCTGCAATAGCAACTTCCTTTCCTAGTTCACCACTTCCTAATAGCATTAATTTTTTAGGAAATACGTTCATATCGATAATTAATGAATGGTTCTATTTATATTCTATTCTTATGCTTTCTTTTCTGGGATCAATGTTAGTTGTTTATATGGAGCTTCTTCACAGATAAATCCCCATTCTTTGAATACATTTGGGTCATTATGAGTAATTAATTGATTGTTTTCTTTTTTTTCTACTTGAAAACCTTCTTTCGCCATCCTTCTCATTAATTTAGCAGATTCTTCAAATCTGGAAGCCATAGCCTCAAGTGTTTCGCAGTCACTTGTTAGTCCTGCTTCTTTCCATGTGAAATAGCTCATAGTGGAGTATTTATAATGTTGATCTTACAAGAAGACTTAATATGATTAGGCTTAAACTTAATATCCATAAGCTTTTTACTATATTAATTTCTTTAAAGCCTTTGAGTTCAAAGTGATGATGTAAAGGTGCCATTAAAAATAATCTATAACCTTCCCCTGTTATAAATTTTGTTATTTTATAGATACTTACTTGTATTATGACTGATAAGGATTCGATTAAAAATAATCCACCCATTATAAATAATGCCCAAAGACTATTTGAAATAATTGCAATACCTGCCAGTGCTCCCCCTAATGCCAACGACCCTGTATCTCCCATGAATATTTTTGCAGGGTTTTTATTTAAGAAAAGAAACCCGATATAAGAGCCTGCCATGCAAATACAAAATTTTGCAATTGGAATATATTGACTGCTGTCTTTTAAGCATAATTCAATTGCTAGTCCTGTAAAGACTAATGAGCCACTACCAGCTGCTAATCCATCTAATCCATCTGTTAAATTAGTTGCATTGCTTTCTGCTAAAAGTATAAATAATGCTAGAGGCCAAATTAATACTCCTATATGTAATGAGTTTTTAAACCAAAGGTTTATTTCTGGCGAAATCAGATTATTTAACCCTGCCCAAATTAAGAATAAAATACCACTAATTGATTGAAGTAGTATTTTATTTTTCGGTGAAAGTCCTTCATTTGCTTTTTTCTTTAGGCTTTTATAATCATCTATATATCCAATAAACATAAAACTCACCGTTATAAAAGTTATAGCAATAATTGTTTCTTTATTTTCACTATTTATGTTTATAATATTTCCAATTATGACACCAGTTATAACGGGAAACAGGCCTCCCATCGTAGGAGTTCCTAATTTCTTCAGATGTTTTTTAGGTCCTTCTTTTCTGATAACTTGTTTAATTTCAAGTCTTTTTAATTTTTTTAAACCATAGTGAGTAGTTAATATAGAAATTAAAAAGGAAATTGTAAATGAACTAGTAAAATTATTACCTTTAAATAAATTGTTTATTATAATTATTGGTATTAAAATTACCAATAAAATTATTATATATGAAGTCCTACTATTAAATAGTTTTTTATTTTCCTCACCTATTGATGAGTGAGCTCCCATGCTGAAAGTTTAAAAAGGTTTATTGCTATTGTAAATTTAGTCTTCCCATTCGTCTTCATCAGGCACTTCTTCCTCATCGGTTTTATAGTCTTCTTTTTCTCCCATTAGTGCTGATAATTCTTCTTCTTCAATAGTGCTGATTTCTTGATCTGCTGAATCACTATCTGAGACAAGTCTTCCGCTACTTTCTAGCCAAGAGAGCAAATCAGGCTCTTCTCGTAATGGTAATACTGGGGCAGGGTCTTCTCTCCCATATCTAGTAAGTGCAGGATTTATTCCGTCAAGTGCTTTTAGTTCCTGTTTCTCGAGAGCGCTCATTTTTGCTAAACAGTCTAATTAAACAACATAATGCATTATGGAATGAATTTTTGATTTATCTTGACTTCAAAGTGGATTTTGATGGCAATTACATGGTCGCTTGCTTTAATAGTTAGTGCTGGATTGCGTTTTTGGGGATTTCAACATCCAAAAGAATTTATAATTCGACCTGTTCTTGTATGGATATTATTATTTTCACCCTCTGTTGTCCTAGGGCTATGGCTAATTTTGTTCTCAATAAAAAGACAAGATAGTTAATTTAAATATAGATAATGAATTTTTTATAAGATTAATGTCATAATAAATTATCATTTGAGTAATAATTTTTACCTTTGTTTGCCTTTGTTTCTAACGCTGATTCAGTTAATATTCTCAT
>QCJQ01000031.1 GCA_003215935.1 Prochlorococcus sp. AG-409-D09 | reverse complement strand
TGAGGTTTTCTATTTAAGGGCATACTTGCTTCATAAGGAGTTCTATTGCCTTTTTTAACATTGCAATTTAAACAGGCAGTTACTACATTTTCCCAATCATCTAATCCTCCTCTACTGCGAGGATGAACATGATCAATTGATAATTTTGCATTTTTATTGCCACAATATTGGCAGGTATTGTTGTCTCTTTGAAGAATATTTTTTCTTGTACATGGAATCTCTCTGTAGGGAATTTTAACGAATTGTCGAAGTCTTATAACTGTTGGCAGCTTAAAATCAGCTCTAAGATTATAAGCAGCATTTTCTTCAAGACTTTCTGCTTTCCCTTTGAGCATTAAAACAGTGGCACGTCGCCATGATGTGATGTTCAATGGTTCGTAGGAGGCATTTAAAACTAGAACCTGGACCATTCCAGCGATTTAATTACTTGGCATGCTACTTGCATAAAAAGTTTGATGCAGTTTCTTTAATCACATATCCCTCTTTATGCAAAAACTCATCAATCAAGAAAATTCATTTTTTCAATCTTCTAATATTGATTCTTCTTGCTGCAAAATTGATCCAAAACAACGCGCATGGATAGAAGTTAATTCCAAAGCAATTAGTAAAAATGCACGCAAAATTAAAGAATTTATTGGGGAAGAATGCTTACTAATGGCAGTTGTAAAGGCAGATGGATATGGTCATGGATTAGTCACTGTTGCTAATGCTGCCTTAGAAGGGGGTGCTGATAATTTAGGAGTTGCAACTTTGCAAGAAGGAATTGATCTTCGTCAAGCTGGCTTGGATTGCAAAATTCTTCTTCTTGGCAATTTAATTTCAAAGCAGGATTTAAATGAATGTATTAATTGGGATTTGACACCTACTTTAAGTGGTATTAGAGAGGCAATTATTTGTCAAAATCTTGCAAAAAATAGAGGAAGCGAATACAGGATGAAGGTCCATTTGAAGGTTGACACTGGAATGGCTAGGTTGGGATGCGATCTGCAAGATGCTCCTTTTATTGTTGAGAAGATAGATCGTTTTAATAATGTTGAATTAGATGGTGTCTATAGCCATCTTGCATTGGCTGACGAAGTGTTTGAAGATGATTTTGGCAATTTTACGGAATTACAACGAGAAAGGTTTGAACTTCTTATTCAACAATTAAGCTCAAGAAAGAAAAAAATTTCTTTTCATTTAGCTAATTCTGCAGGGACTTTAATTAATACTGGTTTGCATTATGACATGGTTCGTATTGGCCTGGCTTTGTATGGGCATAGTCCTTATAAAGAATCGTTGCTTCCAATGAAATTGGAACCTGCATTATCAGTAAAGGCTCGGGTAACGCTTATTAGAGATGTTCTTTCTGGAGTAGGAGTTGGATATGGGCACAATTTTATTACTAAGAGGGAAACGAGGCTTGCAGTAGTAGCTATTGGATATGCAGATGGAGTAAGTAGAGCTTTGTCAGGGAAAATATATGCATCAATTGATGGGAAATTATTTCCGCAAGTAGGAGCTATAACAATGGATCAACTGGTTTTAGATATAACAGACAAATCTGATATTAAGGTTGGAAGTGTTGTGACCTTGCTTGGTAGGGACAATGAGGTTTGCATTACTCCTAACCAATGGAGTTCTTTGACGGGTTCAATACCATGGGAAATTCTTTGCGGGTTTAAGCATCGGCTTCCTCGTCTGGTGATTTAGGGAATCGGCACAATCTGACAATGTTAAATTTGATTTGAGTCAAGACTTGATAAGGTAAGGATGCTGCTGGAGAGGTGGCTGAGCGGTTGAAAGCGGCTCCCTGCTAAGGAGTTACAGGAGGCAACTTCTGTCGAGGGTTCGAATCCCTCCCTCTCCGTTCTTATTGAGTCCTAGAGGGTGCTAGAGAGCACTCAGAGCGTTGATATGACAGGATTTAGACGAATTACCAGTCCTAGAGAATCTTCTTTCTGCCACGAAGTTTGCGTTTATGGGGGGATAAAATCATTTCTTAAAAGGGGATAAAATTAGGCAAGAATTAAGTCCACTAATTCATCCTTTTTTAATCGGTTAATACCTTTAATTTCAGCACCCATAAGCATTTGGCGTAAATCCTTGTTCTTACGCTTCATAAGGATTTCTCTTTCATCTCTGAATATTCCTTTCTGGAAGATGGTGAGCAGTTCTTGTATTGCTTCAAAAATTGTTATTGCTAGAGCGATACAGAACACAATCACACCATCAGTAATGGTGATTAAGTTCATCGGTTGTCTGAAGAATGCTTTTGTTTGAGGAATATCAACCCCGTAACACCTTTATTCTACTACGTTTTGCATGTTTTAATTGTCGTAAATGGGTATACCCAAAAACTACAAATTAAAGGGAACATTTTTGTCAGAAAAAGGGAACAAAACGGGAACATTTATTTTTTGAGTTCTGATATATGCTGAGTGTCCCTGTTGCCTTATTTTTCCAACTTCCCTGTCATAGCAGCAATTTTGCATAAAAAAAGACCCCTTCTGGGGTCTTCTGATTGCGGTTGAGAGTCTCTTTCTTCCCTCCGACGATGCCCTCGTCGGGACTTGGGCCCGAGACCTACCCCTTTGCCAAGGGAGTGCTCTACCGCTGAGCAGCAAGGGCTTGTGGAACTCTGGAAAGTATTTTAATGCCTGAAATCTGTAAAAATTAATGATTTATTTAATTAAATCTTTATTCCTTAAGTATTTGGCTAAGACAATAGCTATTTTATTATTACCTAGACGATTATGATGTCTTGCGTCATGGAAGATTGATAAAGGTGAATTTAGTGATTTATCTGTTGAAATATCTACACAAAAATCCAATTGTTTACAATGCACTCTTAGATGTGAATATAAAGAATTTAATCTGAGTAAATAATGCAAAGTCATTGATTTGTCTATGGGATTTGCCTGAATCGTTGTCTCTTCTTTCTTATTTTTTATAAAGCTCTCAATATTTACATCTAATCCATATGTTGGTTGCAGGAAAACTAAATAATCTATGTTTTTATTTTTAGTAATTGCGTGCATTGCCATAACATTATTCTTCCAGATTTTTGCTGCTTTCTCAGCGTATTTTAATTCTCTTTCAATTATTTTTAAAGTGATTTTCTTGTGTCTATTCTCTATGTCTAAACTGGTAACGGTATTGTAAGACTTATTTAGCCGGTGTCTAGCCCCATCTAATTTATGCTTGATCTTAGTTGCTAATTTGATTGTATTATTTTGAATACATAAATTTTTGCAGAACCATCCACCTTCATACTTGATCTTATTATTAGATAATGCTTCTAGCGTCATTTTTGAAGCGTAAATATTATTTAGATCTTTATACTTTTTGAACCCATTAATATGCATAAAGTAATATTCATTTATTCCATTAAAGCTAAGAACAATATTAGGTTCACGTTGCTGAAGTAAAAGAATTAATCTTAAAAGTTCTTGAGAACTTGTAGCTCCACCTACTGCAGCATTTATTATTTCATATTGATGATTATCAGATTTATCCAGAAAAGATCCTAATTGATCTGGCCAAGTACCATTAACGCCAGAGAAATGAGTTCCAATAGGATCAGATGTTGATCCTCCAAGTATAACTATTTCAATTTTTTTGTTTTTGGAATCACCATAAAGTTTTTGTGTGAATAGATTATTATTAGATGAAGAATTAAGAGTATTTAGGTTCTTTTTAAAACCTTTTAGTGAATGCGCATGACTGACAGATGGATGGAACTCGAAATCAAAATCTCTTACATAGTTCATTTCTTCTGTCTTGCCTTTATACATCACATTTAATTGAAGTATTAAAAAAGAAAATATTTCTATTGATGTAAGAGAACCAATTAGAATAAGCAAATTCACTAAAACGGTCTTTCTTATATTCTGTTTATGCATTAATTCAATCTTTTAATAGATAAATTATATAATAATAGATTGCATTTCTTATATTTTTATAAAAAACATGAAGCTTTCACTGAGAACAACACCACCTAATAAAACCTGGTCATCAACATAAGGAATTTTACTGTAGATATTTTATTCACATTTTTCGACAATCTTAGTTTTATAAAGTTAAGTTCGATGAATTCAGATATTCGATGATAAGCACTATTCTTATTACCCTTTTATTTGAGATTTAAACTATTTAAATCAGAGTATAGAGACAATGCTTTTTCTCTCAATTCTTTGTCGGTGTTTAATGAAATATCTTTTTTTGATTCCTTAAATTCAAAGTCATAAGGTTCTTCTATTTGTACTTTTTTTTGAATCTGAAACCAATAATCCTTTGTTGAGCAAAGTTTTTCATAACATATAAAATTCAGATTGTGATTGTTTTTTAGTAATTGAAAAGCATTTTTGTAGGTGAGATACCATTGTTCAATCCAATGATTAATTTCTAGATCATTATTAAAAATTAAGTTCTGATTATGAATAGGAATGTAATTTGGACCAAATTCTGTATGTCCAATCCATTTCATATATTTAGATATGAAATTGTCATTTTTAGAATCTTCAATAAATTTCTTATGTTGGGTTAGTAAAGAGTATGAATGTTGAATTGGGTCTCTAAAAGGAACAAGTATCTTTAAGTGAGTAAAAATGGAAGAAATTAGTTCAAGTCTTTTTATGTTTTGATTGTTTTTACTAAGGTATCTATTTTTTTTATACTTATGCATAATATTGTTTACATAGATTCTAAACTTTTCTTTTAATTCTTCTTCGTTTTCGTCTGCAAAAGTCTTCCAAAATACTTCTTCAAATGCTTCTGGTGATTCTGTCGAGACTTTAATACCGTCTCCATGTGCTCTTTCCTTGAAATCTAAGTCTCTTTTATTGACGGATATTTTTGCCCACAGGTTTGGAGCGAGGACAAATGGCATATCAGAATAAGAGAGAGATGCAAAAATATTAGATTGATAAAGTGCATTCAATAATATAGTTGTTCCTGCACGTGCCATTCCTGCAATAAAAATATGGTATTCTGTTTCACTTGAAGAAGAAATATTTGTACTTTCTAAATCAAAAGTGACTTCACGCATAAATTGCGATGAAAGTGCAAATTTATGCAACTTTTGTTCCAACCAAGTGTAATTACTCATCTTATAATTGAGCGCCTAAAATAAGCATAAATAAATGCAAATAATATAGATTCAATTATACCATTCAACGATAATGTGAAGGCAATGAAACCACTAAAAGAATTATCTGCAATAAAAAAAATAAAAATAATTAATAAGAAAATGAATAGCATTTGAAGTGAATACTTCATTATCTGCATTGAATATGTAGGGATGATATTTTCTTTCCAATGATCGCTAATATTTTCATTTGATATTATATAAATTGCTTTCTTGCTCACTTTGATTGTTGATTCAATTAAAGCAAAATAATTTGATCTTATCAATATTTCCACAGACAATAAACAAAGAACAAAAAGAATTAAATGTTGCACTTTCTTTTTTGATTACCATTTTTAGATAACATCTTCTTCTTAAGTTTCTTGTTTTTAAAAGCACGTTTGATTGGATAATATAGAATCCCCCATAATCCTAGAAAAAATGCAGCAATGATTCCAAAAATTGCAGCGATAACTCCACCGCTCATTCCAGGACCTATATATGCAAACAAGGGAGATAGATTAGAGAACATTATAGAAATAAACCTAGATTCAATTATTACATTTACTTCTTGCATTAAGGAATTTGTTTACGATTTGGATATCTGAATCTAGGTATAATATCCTTGACCAACCAACAGAATATATATTACCGTCTTCAGATCTGTTGACATGTGTCCATCTTAAAGAACCATCTGAATTAAAAAAAAGAGTTCTACCATAATTAGTTTCTTCCACAAAAAGATCACCATTAGGAAGAATTTCACTTCTACCTTGTGTTATTGTTTTTACTTCATTATTGGTGAGACTATCGCTCAAGTAAGAAGTGTATTGATCCGTCTTGAAATCATAAATTATCACTTCATTATTTCCATCTACAACAGATCTAGTACCACTTATAAATAAGTCCTTTGAATTATTATTAAAAACTGATATTTGATGATCATTTAAAATATCTACATCATGTTGATGAAAAAATGGACCTGTACCAGACCATATTATTTTATTAGTTGATGGTCGATATAACATTACCATTGATTGGTGCCTTAATGATAAGAAGAGATCTCCTTTTTTCCAAAACTCTCCATCAAAATCTACTGGTTGAATATCATTTAAATGTATTGGATTTGGATTAAATCCTTTACCTCCTACAGAGAACAAAAGATACTCGAGTCCATTATCTATGAAAATTTGAGAGACAGACTTTTCAAACTGAATTTCTCCGTCAGGAGATAATTTAACAATTGCCGAATCATGATAACCTCCTTCTGTCTTATTTTCTCTACCAACTTTTTCAATCGAGAGAGATTGTGGGTAAATATTAGAAGGGACCCAAATATCCCCATTAACATCTTTTTCCGCAGAGTGATGAAACTGATCATAAGTATTTTGATAAATTAGGTTAGAACAATTATCGATTTTAACTAAAGGTGAATGATTTTTAAAAACCAAACCACCATCTTTAAGCAATAAGGGATGTTTGAGTATGATTCTTTTATTATTCGCATCTCTTTTTAAGAATTTAAACTCTTCGGTGTTTTCTACCAATTGATTGAATTCGTCTATATCAGGATTCCAAGTATGCAAAACCTTAAAGTTGGTTAAATCGACAAGTTCAACTATTCCTTCTTTTAAATCTCCGTCATATTTTGAAAGAAGTAGATAAGATTCTTGAGGATTTGGAGTTCCACTAAACCCATCTAACAAGGGAAATCTGTCTTCAACTTGTAGATCAAAGTTGTTGGTGAATAATCTCTTTAGATTTACAGGTATTTCCGCGAGGAATAATGCAGTTTTGGCTACCTGTCCGAAGCTCTTGCCTCCAAGCAATTCGTGTCTTACCAGCATACCAAAAACAATTGTTAGGGGTATACCTAAAAGAACAACTAAGTAAAGTATCCAAATCTCAATCTTTTTGAACATGTTTGATCGATGTCAATATTTTAGATTTTGAATGCTCGTCAATTAGAAAATTAGGCAATGTAGAAAATACTAAAACATTTTAATTTATGAAGAGATGGCAAGTTTTAACCCGATTGCACTTTAAACGATAGCACTGCTATTGATACGCATCTTCTCAATTTAGACTATTAATATTCTTCTAATTACCTATCAATACTGAGATTTTTTGAGAATATTTTAGTCGCAATTTTCAAATTAGGTCTTGAACTCGCTCCTCCACTCTAACCAGGCAAAGGGATTTCAACCGATCAGCAAGACGGACTATGCCAAGAGAAATCTTTGAATGAGTTTGGAGTTGATCGTATCTATTCAGATCAGATCACTGGATCTAGCAACTATGGAGATCGTCCTGAACTGTCTAAGTGCTTGGATGCTTTGAGGTCTGGAGACACTCTTGTAATTCATGAGTTGGATCGTCTTGGAAGAAGCATGGTTGAGATGTTGGTTCAGGTGAACAAACTCATTGAAGATGGAATCTCTTTGAAGACACTTGATGGTCGTCTGGATACTGCCTCAATGTCTGATGAGTTGGTAAAACTTGTTGTTGCTGTCATGGGATATGTAGCAGAGATGCAACTCAAGAACATCAAGAAACGAACTGCTGAAGGTAGGGCAGTTGCTAAGAACAGAGGGGTCAAGTTTGGACGTAAGAGAAAGTACACCGAGCAACAAGCGTCTATTGTTCTTGAGATGAGGCAACGTGGTGATGGTTATGGAACTATTAGTAAGTCAATGGGTATATCTATTGGCATGGTTCGCAGGATCATTGAACTAGAAGCGACTGCGGCATGAAGTACTACATCCAATGGCAGGATCAATTTGGTAAATGGCAGCAGTTCACTGATGAACATAAAGATGATCATCATGGACCTCATCATTAAAGTTAAATAAGAAGTTGGAAGTATTCATAAAGTGAGAATACTCTCGATTCTATTTTCATTAATTCTTTCAATTAAGAATAAGAGAAAATTTGTAAAGCTATTTTATAAGCAACTTATTCTTTAATATTTTAGTGTGTTATTTGTAAGGGGACGAATTTCCATTATTGCGCTTTCTATATTTTCACTGGGGGCAGATAGATTTCACAAAACTACGCCTACTAGGGTTTTATCATGCAAGTAGATTTATATAGTTTCCTATAAGTACCAGATCAAATTCTATAAAAAAAGATTTAAGAAAAACTTGAATTTTAGGCTTATGAATAAGTCTTTTGAGCTTGAAGTCTATTTGTTATAATTGGTTGTTTGAATTAATTTTCTATAACTTACTAAAGTTGAATCTTATGTATATTATTTCTCCTTAAAAATTATTGGAACAAGTTTTTTCATGTACTCAAGTGCTCCATAATCGGATAAATGAGAACCGTCTCTATAGCAAATGAAAAATTGAATATTATTATTACAAGATTCGACTTCTTTCAATGGATTAAAAAAGACTAGATTTTCCATCCCGCTTAAATAAACTGATAATTGATTATTTAATTTTTCAGCATTTTTATACTCTTCCTTATAAATCCATTTTGGAGGGAAAGGTCTAAACCACTCTTTATAACGTGCGTATGACAAAGTGTTTCTTAAATTAGAACCAATAAAAATAATTTTTATGCCTTGCTTTTGAGCCTTTTGAGAGAAATTAATTAAAGACTGAGCATAAATCTTTAATTTCGTATTCCCATCATGAGGACGATTCTTTTGTTTGTTATATATGTTATGTCTGACCTTTCTTAATGATTTATCGCCAAGATGAGAGAGATTATAGTTATTAATAATTATATAATCACCTTGATTAAGTGTGGTTAAAATTTTCTGACTAGAAGTTTTCTGAAATTCATCGCATTGATGTGGATAAATACCATGTATGGGCTTTGGGAAAGGGCAATTACTAAAAGAATAGTGAATAATATTGCCTCCTTCTTTGTAAATCATTTTTTGTGCATTAACCATTGCTAGTACATGACTATCTCCTAGGAAAGCAACTGTTTTATTTTTTTCTTTTTCATTTGAATTTTTGATTTTACAATTTTTAAATAGATTTGCAATATCTTCTTCTGAATAAAATATATCTGCATGACATTTTTTGCCATTAATTTTATTGTTAACTGATTGAATATTATATCTCCAATCGTTATTACTATCTTGAGTTGATTTTCCAAGATATATATTCCTAAATGGTTTGTGTGAAACGAATAATGAAATACTGGTAAGTATAAGGATAGAGAATCCTTTTAAAATTGATTTCCAATTTTGAAAAGACCATGTAACTCTTCTTAATGGAGTTTCAACCCATTTGTAAGATGCAACTGAAAAAATATATATTAAAAAAACTTGAAAAGGAATAGTCCACCATCGAATCCCAATTGTCCATATACTTATTGTAATTATTCCCCAATGCCATAGATATAAAGAATAAGAGATCAAACCAATATAAACAACCTTTTCTTTTGTAAGAAATTCAAAGGCTAAGGTGTCTTTTCTTAAACAAATCATTAAGAATACTGTAAAAATGACAATTAAAATAGTTGAGGGTACAGCAAAATATTTTGGCAAAAACATCACGAGAATCATTGATAATAAAATAATTAAAGGTGGAAATCTTTCTATTTTTTCAAAAACAAACCCTCTATTATTAGTCAATATAAATAAAAGACTGCCTGAGGCTATTTCCCAAAACCTTGTGGGCATTAAAAAGTAAGCAGCAGGTTGATTTATTGGATAAAGATATACAAAGGATATTAAGGAGCAAATCACTAGAAATAAAAGAGTTATAAAAAGATTTCTCGCCCCTTTAGAAGTTTGACGTCCAAACCCCGTAACCCAGACTATTAAGGGGAATAAAATATAAAATTGCTCTTCTACTCCAAGCGACCATGTATGACTGAAAATATTGAGATTCGTTGATTGAGCAAAATAGTTAGTAGATTGTTTTAGAAGATAAAGATTAGAAAGTCCAAAGAGTGAGCTTATGCCAGTCCTTAATGTTAATTCAGTATTAGGGTTGAAGAAGCAAATTAATAAATAAAATATTAAAATAAAAATAATAAGAGCAGGAATTAACCGTTTAATTCTTCTCACATAAAAACCACTAATAAAATCCCAGAAGTTCTCGCTTTTTCTTCCGAATAAAGAAGAGGTAATGACATATCCAGAGATGACAAAGAAAATATCTACCCCTAAATACCCACTTGGAAGTATATCTTTATTGAAATGATTAATAATTACAGCAATAACAGCAAATGCTCTAAGACCATTGATTTCATTTCTATAGAGTTGATTGTTTTTTTTGCTCATTAAAAAATTTGTTATACTTTTAGGAAATTAAAATGTAAGTATAATTTTAAATTAAATAAATGATGGGTAAATGCTTTGCAATTTAATCCTAACTCTTGAACATATATCCGTCTAGGTTCATGGGTATTGGTTGATTTGATTTCAAAATGCATCTCTCGTTGTTCAATTGTATTTTTGAAGGGATTTTATCTATCTCATTTTCTTGATTTTAGACATTGAATCTTCTTTTTATTGGTTTAAGAGATATAATTCTCAAATCCTTTGGTTTAATTATGGTTAAGCTAAATCAATTAGGAGATGATCATTTATCTAAGTTTTCGCCTCTTTGTGAATATTGGAATTCTTCACAATCTGATCAAGTTGAGATGGAAAGGATATTAAAAGTTAATAAAAATAGCCCTTTTGGAATACTTTTTAGCGAGGAACCTTATAAATGGGAGAATTTATTTCAGATCACCCTTAGAGAAATTTTCAAAGGTAATTATGATTCAATTAAAGCATTTAAAATTATTCTAGACAGTGTAAACGAAGAGACAAGAAATATTATTTTAAATAAGATTCAGGATGAAAATATTTTGAATCATACAATCCTTTGTCAGATAAGGAGTTCTTTGCCATATCATTCTACAAAGAAAAGAAATATAATTATATATCTGAGGACATTATTTACGATATTTGTCAATCCTTATGGTTTACAAATAAAGCGTAAGAAAAAACATATTTATGAATATTCTGGCTACTTAATTAATGAAATTGCTCGCATTTTTTTTAGACCTATGACCTAATACCATTATTCTGTTTTTAATATATTTGAATTGATGTTCATTTTCTTTAATAGTAATGAATATGTTTTTATAAAAAACCTTGTTTAATCGTAAGAGTTAATTGCCGCAGTTGATTTCAACCTTGGACATTGGGTTAAATTTTTAACTATCAAATGCTTGAATACTTCCATATTTTCAGGACCTCCCATTGGCAGATAGAAAATTAGCAGCAGCTGAGAAGAAAGCAGCAGCAGAGAAGAAAGCAGCAGCAGAGAAGAAAGCTGCAGCAGAGAAGAAGGCTGCAGCTGAGAAGAAAGCAGCAGCAGAGAAGAAAGCAGCAGCAGATAAGAAAGCTGCAGCAGAGAAGAAGGCTGCAGCAGAGAAGAAAGCTGTAGCAGAGAAGAAAGCTGCAGCAGAGAAGAAAGCTGCAGCAGAGAAGAAGGCTGCAGCAGAGAAGAAAGCTGCAGCAGAGAAGAAGGCTGCAGCAGAGAAGAAAGCTGCAGCAGAG
>QCJQ01000030.1 GCA_003215935.1 Prochlorococcus sp. AG-409-D09 | reverse complement strand
TGCAAATCTTATAATTCTAGAAATATTGAAGAAATCATCTAATAAGCCTAGAAGAGAAATAGGTAAGCAAATAAAAAATGAATACCAATCTTGTAAATAGAATGCAATTGAACTAATTATAACAAAACTCAATCCACCACCAGATGGTGTCGTTTTTGTATGACTACTCCTTTCATTAGGTATATCTGTGAGATATTTTTTTGAAAATGGTAATGTTATACTTATTAGTAAATAAGTAAATAAAAATGTTAGTAATGATAAAAACGTAAGTGTCATATTTTAATTAAGCATAATATGTTATTTGTTTCGTGAAATATACCATTGTGCAGTTTTAACTAAGCCCTGCTTTTGATCATATGGTGGCTCCCAATCCAATAATTTATAAGATGTAGTGGGATTTATTATTAATGAGTTAGTTAGTCTATCAAAAGATGATTTAACTCTAAATAACCTTGAAAATATGAATAATATTAATTTTGGGACATAGAATAATAAAGGTTTTTGTTTCATGCCTATTGAGAGTAACTTTATTAATTCTGGAGTTGACACTAATTTAGAGTCAGAAATTAATAAAGTCTTACCAGCTGCGTTGGGATGCGTTATACATTTACATATAAAGCTAATAAGATTTTGAACATAGATTAATGAACGCTTGTTTTCTATACCTAGGAACGGTAATGGAAGTCCCAATTTTATTATAGTCATTAAATTTAAGAAGTTAGCTTTTACATAAGGTCCATAGACTAGAGGTGGTCTAATTATCACAACTTCAAGTTGAGATTCTTTTGAAATTCTTATTAGTTCTTTTTCTGCATAAAATTTTGAGATCGAATAAGCATCTTGCGGTGATGGGATTGAGTCATTATTAAATTCCTCTCCAAATTTAGTATATTCACCATTTACTTTTATAGAACTTATAAAGATAAATCTTTTAACTCCAAATTTAACAGCTTGTTCAGCTAGGTTTCTTGTTCCTTCAATGTTAATAAAAGTATATTCTTTGTTTATATCTCTAGATTGACTTTTGGGTTGATGAACTATTGATGCGCAATGAATAATAACGTCTACGTTAATTAGAATTTTTGAGTAGTCTGTTTTAGCATCAATTGATTTAACACCATTCGTTTTACTATCTTTTTTCCTATTAATAAGCTTTAAATTATATCCCCTTTTATGAAGATATTGAGTTAAATGATTACCTATAAATCCATTTGAGCCTGTAATTGCTATGTTCATTTGAAATCAACTCATTAGTTCCGAATAAATCTTCATATGTTTTTCAACTACAATTTTTAAATCATATTTACTTTCTGCTAATTCCCTGCCTGCTTTAGACATTGAAGTTAATAGACTAAAATCTCCAAGTAATCGTGAAATTTCAGAAGCTAAAAATGAAGGATCTTTTAATGGGACTAGGAGACCTGATTTATTTGGAATAATTGCATCCCTGCATCCAGGTACATTTGTTGTAATAATTGGTCTCCCGCAGGCAGCTGCTTCCATAAGAATTTTTGGGAATCCTTCTCTATATGAAGGTAAAACCACAATAGAACATTTTTGAATAGTTTTAGAAATATTTTTGGAAAATCCCCAATACTCAATAAAGTTATTCTTTATTAAATTACTTAATAATGAAAATGATATGCAATCAGGATTTTCTGTGTCCAATTTACCTACGATTACAAAACGAGCTTTTCCATATAGTATCTTTGAGGCTTCTATAAAGTCTAAAATACCTTTACTAATCAAAAGTCTTGCAGGGAAAAGAACTATTGGATGATTCTTTGGAATCAATTTATAGCAATATTTATCAATCTCGATGCCAGAACCTTCTATAAGAGTAGTTCTACTTTTAGGTAATTTGGAAATTCGTTTAATTAAATTTAGATCATCAATATTTTGAAAGATAACTGTAATTTTCTTATGAGAAAAAGCAAGTCTATACATTATTGAAACTAATAATCTTCTAATTTTGGCAATTATCCCTTTTGAAACAAATATAAATCCTAATCCAGACACAGCTGCAACAACAGCTGGTTTCGGTCTACTAAAATGGATAGCAATACCTCCTAAAAGTACGGGTTTAATGGTAACTAAATGAACAATATCCGGTTTTACATTATCCACAATTGAGATCAATTTTACTAATTCAGTAAATATACTTCGTAAACTGCTGCCTCTTCTATTAAATGAAATTCCATGTGTAATAATTCCTTGCTTTGCTAGAGTTGACTCATGTGTAGTAAAGCAAGTTGCTAAATGAATTTCATGACCTGCTTTTTTAGCCGCTATTGCTATAGGTAATCTATGGGAAATGAAAAACCAATCAATATTCACAATGAAAAGGATTTTCATAGATGAATAAATCATTCTGATATATTATATATTAGGATATAGAAATTTACTAGAGCTATTAGTCCAAATTTTAGAAGATCATAAAAGAATCAACTATTTATTAGGTCTAGAAATTAATAAAATAATTTTTTACTTTTTCAAATCGATAATATAATTTAATAAAATAATGTATTGAATTGCTAATTAACTCTAGGCCTAATTAGTTAGAATTATAATAATATCAATATTTTTAGTGTTTATATTAAGGCTGTACCCATAAAACTTTTGGAAAATGCCCATTGATATTATTTAAATTAATCGGATCAGTGAAATTGGAAACATTCCTACAGAATTTACCAGTCACAATGAAATCATTCAATCTTTGGCAAGTACTAAATCTTAAAAAAATATACATCTTAAATTCCAGTATGTTTTATAGCTTTCTTTAAATACTAATGAAATAAGCATTGAAAAATTAAATATAAAAAAATTATTTAATTATTTAATTATTTAATTAAGCTCATTGTGACATCTTATTTAAAGAAATTATCTTTTTTTAAGGTTTTGATAATTATTGCTTGGGTTTAGGTTTGAAGTCTGAAAAAAATTGTTTGTACTTAAGACTAAAGTGTTAATGCTTCATCATATTTCTACGTATAATTTGATACTTATATTGATGTTAGGTTTTTCTTAAGAATTCTTACGCAATTCGGGCAATGGATGATTACTATCTAAATTTTCAAAAAATAAAAGTTTAAATGGTGCTTCCCTAAAAGTCTTTTAATGACCTTTTATTGTATTTTTTGAGTAAATAGAAATATAAGAACTACTTTTATAATGATTTATAATATTAAATGTCTCTAGAGATATTTTAGGTTATCTAATCTCCTCCAGATCCTTTCTAAAGACTAAATATTTTTAAATTATTAATTTTCTGATTAGCCCAAATAACCTTTTTCTATTAAAAAAAAATATACGTGAGACCTAAAGAGAATCTTATAACTAGTATTAGTAAATCTAATCTATAAACTTTTAAGCTTTTTCCAGAGAAAATAAAACTTTTTTCAACATTTTTTCCACAGGTAGAAAATAACTATCCCTTTGAAAGCTTATCTCGGTGGAAAAACTACATGAAAATGCATTTTTGACTTAATAAGATTCAAATTTATCAAAGAATCCATTTCTCCTATTGACATGCTTTCATAGCAATGGATCTCTTTTTGAGATCCGTTAAGAATATCTTTTTTTACTGCCTTGACTGAAATAAAAAAACAACGAAACTAGTAATCCAACTGCAAGGTCATGGATGCAAATTTTGGAACAAGAAACTATTCAAGAGATAGAAATAGATTCGCAAGCACTCCTATCTACTAATGATGACTTAATCAGTTTTATTCAAGAAATTCCTGAATACCTCATGGAAGCTATGTCAACTTTTATAGATAAGTATCCAAATTGGGATCAATATCGATTAATGCAAGCGGCTATATCTGGTTACCTTTTGCAGAAAGGTGTGGACTCAAGGCTAGTTAACAAGATTTACTTCAAAAGCATGTTTTGTAAAAAAGCATTTGGTGCAAATCTGTGAATTTAGAATCAGAAATCCCCGAGATCCTTTATAAAGAGATGAAGGACTTCATTGAATCTGATCCTGAATGTGATCAGAACAGCTTCATAATATCAGCCTTGAATAATTTTTTATACCAGAATGGGTGCAACGATAGGCAAGTAACTGAGTGTTATTTAAACGATCTTTTCTCTAAGTCTTCCTTGGAATCTAATTAGGTTTTAATTAATCTCTGATGAATTGTACTAGCTAAATTAATATCAAATTTAGGTTTATTAATTTCCTTTATGTAACTGAAAATCATTAATATCAAAGGTGTAATAAAGGATGTAACTGTAATAAGAGCGAAAATTTGAGTTAATGTAATTAATGGCTTCTTTGATAAAGGCTCACCGCACTGACCACATATAATTATATTATTGGACTGTTTTTTGTGAAATTGATATTGTGAATCACAATAAGGACACATATATTTGTTCATTAGTATTAAAATGATTATTATTTTTGAAAACTTTTTTGGAATTAGTTACATGGATTGGGATTCTGCAAAAAAACATTGCATTGATAGGAATTGGCAATGGTCATTAGATTTAATTTATAAAGCTCAAAAAGAAATGGAAGCTTTAGAAGCAAAAGTTAAAAAATTGGAAGATCAGGAGAAAGCACAACGCCTATATAATTCTTGTAATTTTTAGTTTTATGTGCGGAAGATATGAGTTAACAACAGAATTCAAAAACCTGCCATTGGTTCTAAAAAGAGAGCTTCCAAAAGGGTTTAAAGAGAACTACGCACAACAAAAATCAATCAGGCCCACTGACCCCGTAATTGTCCTTAAGAACGAAGGTAAACCCTCTACATCTTTGATGCTTTGGGGATTTATTTCGGAATGGGCTAAAGATCCCTTTACCCCTTCAAGACCAAAACCATTCAATGCAAGAGCTGAAACTGTTAGTGAAAAAAAAATTATTCAGAGGAAGTTGGAGGTACAAAAGATGTGTATTGCCTGCTAGAGGATTCTTTGAGAAAGGTCATCGCATAAGAAGAAAAGATTCCCACCCATTTTGGCTTGCAGGGATTTGGAATAGATGGATGAGTCCTGAAGGTAGTGAACTTGAAACGTGCTGTGTCTTAACAACAGAAGCAAATCAATTAGTAAGACCATTTCATAATCGAATGCCAGTAATTATTCCAAACGGACTTGAAGAAGCTTTGATGGCCTGAGTTATAAAAGATTTAATTAGGTAGTGGATCTTAATACTTATGAACCTTGGACATATTTTCAAGTTTCAGGATAATTATTATCTAGTAATAATATTATTTTTTTATTGATTTGAAATGAATTACCTTATTTCAATTTTTTTTTACCTTAAAATATTTGATTTTTTGCTTGTATTTTTAATGCTTTTATTGCTATTAAAAAGCAATAATTGGTTTCAACATTCCAAAAGACAAGATAGAAACTCATGAGATGGATTCCTAATAAGGCTTGGCATCTTTTTTCAAAAAAGACGATTATCTTCATTTAGAACTTAGGCAGTACGGAGGCAAAAATCCAGAGAGAAGTGTTGAACTTTTTGTTGTAAATAATAAAGATAAAATTATTCCATTTCTTTGGATCTATTAAAATTGATCAAAATGGCTAAGTGATAGCTTCAAATCTCTAATAATTAAGATTCCTGTGGATCAATAAATATAATTTCATTTTTCTATCCTCATTCTCTTAATTCGTTGATTTGATAATTATATATCTTTAAAGAAATTTTATTAATTAGTACATTATACAAAAAATAGAGACAATTTCTTTAGCTTCAAATTTTAATGAACTATTTTCAACGTTATATAACTTCTAATTATCTAAAATGTTATATTGACAGTGTAAAAAAGGTAATTTCAATTAAAACACGATTATTAGAAAATATCAGCTTGTATCTTTTTACATTTTTAAGTGAATTTTTCTAGAATATTACTCCTTAATATATCCCTATGGAAGCTCTTTAAGTTTGTTGGGAAAAGATCCAATTATCGAATTTAGAAGTTAATACTTTCAGAATTAGAGGCAATTCAGTTTAAGTAATTATATAAAATCTAATTAGTTATGACTAGCGCATGGCATCCATAAATCACCCATTTTATGTACGCCGATACATCCAAGTCTTTTGGCTTCTTTTTCTGCCTGAGCTTTAGACCTGTAAACATAAATATTTTTTGTAGGTAATGAACTTTCATTGTTAATTGCTTGTTCAATCACTGAATTGGAAGGACTCCATACCTTTATACCCATTGTTGTTATTCCAGCAGAGAATACTCCCATCCCTACTATTGAGGCATTGATAACTCCCATTGCCACCACCCCAAGAGAAACAACTCCCATTGGAACTATTCCAATACTCACAATTCCCATGGGAACTATTCCAATTGAAATAAATCCAAGAGGGGCAATACCAAAAGCAATTCTTTTAGGTTTACTTCCGCAATGTGCTGATGTATTGGATTGTGGCTGAAGATTATTATTTGAATTTGGCATGAAATCTAGTGGCTGTGATGATGATCTTTTTTGTGTTCTTGATGAATTTTATGAATTTGGCACGGCATCCATTTGTCACCCATTTTATGGGCACCAATACAATTAAATTCTTTTGCAGCCTTTTCTGCTTCTGATTTTGTATCGTAAAGAGCTGGTTTTTTATTATTTGTTGAATTAGAGGAACATCCTTGAATAAAGAGCCCAAAGATAAAGAATAAATAGACAAAATTCTTCATTTTCATTTGATAGTTTGTAAGTATTATTATATTTACTTGATTTCTCTGTGGAATTCTGCATCTATGAGGATTATCACAAAATAAATCGTAAATTCAGCTAATATAGATTTGTTAAGTGAATGTTGATTTAAATCTTATATTTATTAGATGCCACTTGTTATTTTTTATATTGCCAAAATTAAGAAAAATACCTGCTTTAAAAGCTTAATGATTTTCTATTAATAGTGCATTATGTAAAGGCTATTATCCGTGACAGATACATTTCCCTCCTTTCCACGCTGAGCATTTCTTTTTTTTGCATTTTTTCTTTTTCTTCTTTTTATCGGGCATCTAGTATGAAGGAGGTTAATCAAAGTTATTTTGAACCAGCTTTATTCTGTATTTCAACATTAGCTGGATTTTTGTTGTTCATTCACCATCCTAGGTCAAGGTTTGTTTTTTCCTCTATAGAGTCTTCTCATTCTCATGAATTGCTAATTTTTAATAAATTAAAAATTTTTTAAGTGTTTTACGGATAAATTAGTATTTAATTTTTAATAAAATCATGATTTTTTTAATAGCTTTCTCCGATTGGGGAATAGGTAGATTCCCTTTGGACTTAATTGTTTTCCTTTCAGTTGTTATAATTTTTGCCCTGCCAGCAAGTATTAATAGAAAGAAAATCTTTGTAGAAGGGGATGCCTTTACTTCAAGAAAATTTTAGCTCTAATTATTTGTGGTTACCTGTTATAGAAAGGGTTGTATACTTTTAGAATTTGACGATTTGAAGAAAGATATTTTCAATCGATTTTGACTTGGAATTAATTATTTAACGAGTTTATTTAAGCAGTTAATAGGTGAAAAAAAATAGTAATATCGAATATATTATTGAGAAAGCTTTGTACGATCCTTCTATTGGACAAGAATCCCTTACTAAGATAGATGTGATAGGGGTTTTAGGCGGACATTTTGTTTTAGCTGTTGCAATGACATTCTTACTTGATTGGAGCTGGATACCATTGACACCAGAAGACAAAGTAAGTGGAAGGTCCTTGGCTGAAATTAAAAAAGAATGGGGTTGGGATTAACTCCGATTATTTGTGTTTGAATTATCCATATAATTACCGATTGCGTTAAAAGCTTTAAATGTAAAAATAAATACAAAATTTAAAATATTTAAAGTGGCACTCAAAAAAAAATCCATTTCAAGCTCTTTAGAAGTTCGATTTGATACTAAAGAGGGAAGAGTTCGTAATGACCGTCAATCAGTCTTTCAACTTGTCCGTGAGCTAGTTCACTCACAATTTATACTTGCAGATGAAGAATTAACTAGAAGACTTTGGCAGGATGTGGCAGATAGAGAGATCGATATAGATCGTGTAATCAATCTTATGTACACTTGCTCTTTTCATGATGATGATAATGAAATGACAGAAGTTGATGAGACTTATCAGAAGACTGGTTTAGTAGGTAGAATGAATCGCCAATAAAAGTAGACGTTTGCCATTAACCAATTTAATAATTACAACACTTTAGAAGAGTCATAATGAAGAAAAAAAGAAAGAGCAAAGTTGATTGGTTTCATTGAAGAGAGAATCAAAGAAGCTAATAAGAACTTATGTGGGGAGAAATAATCAACTGCTTGCAGGTAAAAAAATGGCTTTGCGGAAAGTTATTAGGGTTTGCCTTCTTCTGATTTTAGCTTGGATTTGTCAAAGCAAGATTAGGTAACAATCCAGAATGTCCGGCTAGAGAGCTAAGGTTTTGATGGACTCGCTCATGTGAAGCTCTCTACAAAGAACCCCCTAAAAATGAAAGATTATATGGGAGCTGACGGAACGCTTAGGGGCTTAAAAGATAAGGGTAATAAGGGTGAATTCAATTAATAAATAAAACTGCTAAGGCTGCATGAAGATATGAACTAGATCAGCTAAAAAGGTGATATGAGATGGCCACCTAACCAAGCTTGGACATCAGCCTTCAAAAGGGAGGGCTATCGTCATTTTGAAGTCAAGCAATATGGAGGCAAAAAAGATCAACGCTGGGTTGAGCTTTTCCCTGTCAATAACAAAGAAATTCTTATTCAAGTTTCTTGGGATGAACTAAAAGATCATTCAAAATGGATCACTGGATGGCTTCAATTACCTAAAGATGAAGATTGCAGTGGATAGATGAGAACAGAACTTATTTGCTTTTCCTTTCTTGGTATCGCAGCACTGCTTCTAAATGCTGGACTCTCCTCTCAAGTTCTTCCACTCTTTTGGTTAGTTCTTCCATTGGTTTTTAAATTCTATTTATAGACTAATTAAAAAGAGCTAAAGGAAAATTTCTAAAAAAAGAAATCCCAATCAAGAAGATCTTTAGAGATACCTTTATTATATTTAGACTTCAATAAAATAGTCCAGACGATTTAATTCGAACCTACAACCTATCACTTCCAGATAGGTAATGAAATTTTAATGCTATGGAAGTATTCAGAATTCAGGCAAGATTTTGGAACGCTATTTAACCTTGATATGTATAGATATAAATGCAGGATGCAAAACTCTGCTGTTTATTAGTTAGATTTAACTTTGCATTGAATGCACAGTTTTTAATTTTTAATCATAATCTTTGTGATTAGATATTTTGAGAAATTATTTATGTATTTCTAAAGGTTTGATTACATTAGATTAAATAGTATTTAATAGTTATATATAAAAATCGAACAGTGAAATGTTATTTATATAATAAATCAATGATTTGTTACTTCAAATATTTTTTAATTGTAGTAAAAATTGCTTTTGCTATTATTTTGTTCCCATTCTCGTTATGATGACGTGGATCAGTGTAATTATTACCATCTGGAGGGGCTACACTAGAAATATCTATACAAAAATCTAGCTTTTTACATGAGTCTTTTAATTCATCATATAATTTTGCTGTAAATTTATAATGACTAATAAATTTTTCATTAATATAGATTTTTTTATTTAGAGCGGATTTATAAACTTTATAATCTAATGAAGATTTCTTTGTAGGTGTTTGATTTTTATTGATTCCCATTGTTGGTTGTAGAAAAACTAAATATTTAGCATTGTTCTCCTTGGCTATATAGTTCATCAACTTTACATTTCTTGTCCATATTGCTGCCTTTTCTTTGTAAATGTTGTTTGTATAGGACTCCCCGTAACTGACATACTTGTTTAATTTAGTGAAATCCTTTCCTCTAGAGAATCCATCGATGAAAGATAAAAAAGCAGGAAATGCTATTAAATTTGGTGGACTGATAAATGCATCATGGCCACGTAAATCAATATATTTTTTGTACTTAATAGTTTTAACATGAAATTCATTCCAGAAAGGTAAATTTTGCTCTTGCCATAATGATGTATTGTACTGTGGAAGTTCATTAATTCCATTTAAAGAAATAATTAATTTGACATTTTTCTTCTTTTGAATATTGTTAATACCTAATAATAATTTAAGTGTTTCTTGACTACTTGAATATCCACCAACACCTCCATTAAGAATAGAATACTTATATTTATTATGATCGAGTATGTTTGATAATGCAGAACTCCATGTTATTCCTTTGTTATAGTGATTATAAAAACCATCAGTTGTACTTCCTCCTAATGTAATTACACTATTTAAGTAATTTTTATTTTTTGGATATTCAATATAATCGTTCTTTATTTTTCCATTTTTTACTATACAGCCACTATCTGGATCATGTATATATCCTAAAAAAGGATGACTTATCATATGCTGACATTTATCATTTAACTCTTTAGGCCTTTTTTTAATTTTAAGTAGAAAGCCAACATTTGGTTTCCTGAGAATAAATCTTCCTACATAACATACAGTTTCAATTGTAAATAAATAGCTAATCAATAAAAATAGGTTTATTATTATGATTTTTCTTAGTTCTTTATCCATAATTTTCAATCAATTATATTCATAATAAAAAACGATACACCACTTTGGAAAATAATATAGCTCAAATATTTTTATTTGATTTTTTCTTCTCAGGTCTTACCTAAAAGAATCATGGTGGAAGAATGAACTTAGCTGAGAACTGGGCAAAGGTTTTTGTTGTGATTACTTTTCTAATTTTTGGTGAGGTCAAATTATTGGTGGAATCGTTCCAATCTGAATTTGTTTGGATATTTCTTGTCGTGATTGGATTCTTTGCTTTAAAAAGCAAAATGGCAGAGATGTTCAGCTGGAAAAAACAGAACTAGAGCAACATTATTTCCTTTAAACGCAAAGCTTTAATAATTGGAGGTTCAAGAAAATGTCGTTTGAAAAATAAAAAATATGTTCTAATTAGTAAGTTTTATTTATTAAAAATGAAGATAGCAACTCGGATCGTATTTAAGATCAGCAATACTTTCTCTGAATGGGCAAAAGCATTTGATGATGATCGTGTCAATCAAGAAGCCGCAGGGATAAAAGCAATCTTTAGAGGTGTTAGTGAAACAGATTCTTCCATTGTGATGGCAATACTTGAGGCTGAACCAGGGGTCTTAGGCAAGTACATGGAAGGTAATAAAGACGTAGAAGCCTCTGGTCATATTATTGGGAGTGAAGAATTTTCAAATTGGATGGCATAAAAACATTTGGATCGCACTAATCTTTAACTGGTTGACAGCCGATTGTTATCGGAATCTAAATGTTATCGTGCTTTTTTAACGAATCTAATCGAGTGATTCAATCCTTTGATGAGTTTTACCCATAACAATTAGATAGATGAAAAAAGGAACGATTAATGATTAAAGGTTGTTTCGGCTGCGCAACAGATTTGTTCAAGATTGGGCTTGGAGCTTTAATCGTCATCATTGGAATCAATTACTACTCCAACAGAAGTTCTGTCGTAACTATTGAAAGGTGTTATGACGGTGACACTTGCACAACTACGAAAGGTGAAAAAATAAGATTAGCTTGTATCGATTCACCTGAACTGCATGGGTCGAGAGGTGATCCTGCCCAAGCAAAAGCAACTAGAGATTTTCTGAATAAGTTAGTTGCGGGCGAACAAGTTTCGATTCGCCGAATAACCAAAGATCGTTATAGACGAACAGTTGCGGAGCTATCTAAAGGTCGAATGAATATTCAAAATGAACTTGTCTCAAAGGGATATGCTCAAATCTATCGACGTTATGCAGACCAATGCCGGTG
>QCJQ01000029.1 GCA_003215935.1 Prochlorococcus sp. AG-409-D09 | reverse complement strand
TGAGGACGAGATAAGGGGCTGATAATTACCCCTTATTTTTATGGAAGTGAATGAAATCCGAAGGAGAAATACTTGTGGTGGGTTCTGTAACCAGTAAAGGATATAATTGAGTTTTGCTGGTCAGATTAAAATCAAAGCTAGTAGTTTGATTTTAATTAGGAAAGTCCGTTCTCACTCTGTTCACACTTTTGAGGCTCTAATAACTAAAAAAGAACCCATCAAAACGGATATTGTTCATCTAAAAGCTTGGAACCTTTTTCGCAGATAGTTTGCTGTAATGGAATGGTCTCATCAGAGCAGTTGCAGCATCCCTTCTCTCCATTATTGATCCAATTAATTAATCCGGTTCTGATTGGGGAAGGACATATTTTGCCTTTTGTTAATGAGTTCATCTCATCGCTTGTTAAGGGATCTCCATCCTTGATAAATAGAACCTCTTTCAACCTAAGGGTATAGAGATCATTCCACTGATCGAAACAATCTATATGAGCAATAAAATCATTCCATGCATCCTTTTTAGATTTATATTTTTTCCTTTTTACCTCTTCATGAAAGACAGCTTTAAAAAAATCATTACAGTTTTCTGATTCAACAGTTGTATATGGAGTTATTTTTTTATTCAAAGACAATTTAGAGGGAATATTATTCTCTAAAGAATTTATTCGTTGTTCAATTAATGAAATTCTATCCTCTATAGTTTTCTCAGAATCATTATTAATAATTTGAGAATTAATAGCCTCAGTAACAAAGTTACTTATTGTTTTACCTGACTTGATAGCATTCTCTTTAAGGAGCGTCATTAGTTCTGGATTAATATTTATATTTAACTGTGACCTATTGACCATCTATTTGCATTAAGGAATATAATTATTATAATACATTAAAGGAAAAAATGAAGGTTTTAGAAGATAATTCATCTTTTGTTATTAACTATTTATCTAGTTTCACTAGTTACCTAGATGTTGCATATTTATAGGAATTATGAGTTCTATAAAAAATTTATTTACTTTTGAATGACAAAAACTCTTTCAATTTAACTGTTCATGTATAAGTAGAAATCATTATTAATGAAGTTAAATAGAACTTCTATAGGTATTAATTTTTGCTATTACAGTGCACCACAGCAATTAAAATTTAAACAAACAAATCGAATAGAAAATTGATGGACCATAAAATGATCGCAGAATCATACGAACCATCTCTGTTCATAATTTATTCACACAAAAGTATCCGCCCAATTTTCTTGATATGACAGAAACCAACTACTGATTATAAAATGATCATACAACCTAACTTGGCCGTATAGAATATCTAGCTATACTAGACGTATAGTAAAAGTTAAAAAGCTATTTTTATATGTCCAAACAATTTCCTGTTAGAAAAAATAATTACGTCAAAGATAAAAAATTTTTAATTTACATAATACTACTATCTATAATTTCAACAATACTCAGGTCTATATATTTTGAATATTTTGGAAAATTCATGAATGATGATGGTACATATATTAATCTTGCTGAAAATATATGGAACTATGGAATTATATCTGTTGATGGTGTTACACCACACTTGAATTGGCCGCCAGGTTATCCATTCATATTGGGCTTTCAAAAATTATTTTTTAAAACGTATTTTGATTTAATGAGATTTAATTATATATATGGATTACTTTGTATAAGTTTACTTGGTATCTATACAGGCTTTCTTTGTGGAGTAAAAAATAAATATATTCTTTCAACTCTTCTGTTGACAAACCCGTCATTTATATCGATTTGCGCAACTTTACCGATATCAAGTGAAATTATTTATACAATAATTGTCAATTTAGGTATAATTTTTACTTTACGTTTTTATAAAAAATGTAAATTTATAGATTTATATTGTGCAAATATATTATTTTCTATTTCATATTTAATGAGGCCCGAAGGCCTTATATTTTTTATATGCCCAGCAATTACTATTTTATTACAATTTAAATCTAGATATCTAAAAAGTCCTGTTACTATTAATTCAAAATATATCTCAAAGATTTTCTTCTCATTCACTTTGCCCATAATATTATTTATTGTCCCTTATTTATATTTTCTCTATAATAATCTAGGATATTTTATATTAAGTGGTAAATTTAATTTCAATAAAGAACAGATTAACACTACTTTTTCTTCTTTGACAGATAAATATATTAATAATTTTGTTGATTTAATTGATTTGGTGTTTTTCAGTCCAAATTTTATTTTCCCATTTTTTACATTTGGATTAATTATTGTACTAGCATTATTACTCATTAAAAGGATAAAATTTAAATATACAGAATTAAATATTGATAACTTATTGATAATTTCCTCTCCTATACCAATCATGTTATTTGTATTAATATATTATATGTCATTAGGTAGAGCTATAATTGTTTTATTGCCTATAATTTTTATTCTAATTTCAGTGAGTACAGATTTAATAGAAAGTAATTATCTTTGTAGATTAAAATTAAATACAAATGCATTTGCAAGAATTAGTGTTTTACTTATTTTAATAGTTAATATTGTATTATTGCAGTATCCTTTCTCGAGAAGTCTTATCTCACAATCACCAGTCAATTATTATAGGTTAATAGATAAAATTTCAAATTATATTGAAGAGCCTGCTGGGAAAGTATATTCACGTTATCAAGGAATTAAATATTATAAGACATTAGGTATAGATAGAGATGTTTGCAGTCTTAAGGAAGAATGTTCAGAAGATACTAGATTTTTTCTTTTGAGTAATAGCCAGCACCCTCATATGCAAGAAGAACAAGTTCAGACTTGGGAAGAAAAGGCGATTCAAAGTAAATTATTGTTTTTCGAGAAAAAATCATGTTCTTTTCTTTTTGATATTAAGAGAAGTAATGATATTTCTTATGCCGCATTTGAATGCAAATAGATCCTAGAATTCACTAAAATCAATATTTATTTTAATAATTTAAAAAATCTAATTTTTTTCTTGAATTATTGGAAATTAACGTTTCCCTTGTAAGGGGATTTTAAAGATGATTAGAATATTAGCTTTTCTACACATCAAAATTTCAGTCAGATCCAATGGAATTATAAATACTTAACCACTGGCGTAATAAGAGAATATAACGCTAAAAATTTTTGTTTTACAAATTGTCTAGATTCAATAGGTATTTCTATTTTCTCTAGATAAATTGCTATATTTGTAAAAAGTAATCGAATTTGATGATTGAAGTATCGTTCGTTTTGCCATGCTTAAACGAAGAAAAAACATTGAAATCTGTAATAGAAACATGCCATCAAGCGGGTAAATCATTTTCTTCTTATGAGGTTATAGTTGCTGATAACGGTAGTGAAGATAGATCTGTCGAAATTGCACGATCTAACGATGCAATAGTTATTAATGTGGATGAGAAAGGGTATGGTATAGCTTTGAAAACAGGTATTTCCAAAGCACGAGGTAAGTATATAGTCATGGGTGATTCGGATAATACATATAATTTTTTAGATTCTATTCAGATGGTAAATATACTTATAGAAGGTGAATATAAGTTGGTAATGGGCAATAGATTTTTAGGTAAAATAGAAAATAATGCGATGCCTTTTTTACATCGTTATTTAGGAAATCCTTCATTAACTACAATAGGTAAAATATTGTTTTCCTGCGCAATTAACGATTTTCATTGTGGAATACGAGCTTTTAATAAGGAAGCTATTTCTAGTTTAGGCCTCAAATCCCAAGGGATGGAATTTGCTTCTGAAATGGTAATTAGATCATCATTAGCGGGTTACCCTATGACAGAAGTGCCAGTGACTCTGCGAAAAGACTTCCCTGGTCGAAGACCACATTTAAGGACTTGGCGTGATGGTTGGAGACACTTGAAATTTATGTTTTCTTTAAGTCCTAAATATTCTTATTTTCCCTTTTCATTATTCTTTTTATTATTATCAATTTCTTTACTGATTTGCAATATCACTTCTTTCGTACCCTTCTCTGGAAGCAATACACTATCTCTTAGTGCCTTATTATATATGAGCGCTTTATGGACTTCTTCTGAATATGTCAGTTCAAGGATACTTTTATCATCAAAAATAGATTACAGAGATTCATTATTTTTTGAATTAATATTAAAAATTACTAACTCTAAGAAAATTATAGATAAATTATTTCAAATATTATTCTTTTTGTTTGGCTTTACAGTATTCTCTATTCTTACACTTTATATAGGTTCCAGTACAGATATTGAAATCTTATCTAGTAGATCAACACAGATTTTATTTTATTTTAGTATGATTCTTTCAAGTACTACTTTGTATTTATATTTAATTACAACTAAAATTAATACATATTCTTTTCTTTATGAAAAAAAGACATATTAGAAATTTTGTTCTTTTTTGTTTTTCAGGAATTTTAGCATTTGCCATTGATTTTTATATTTACCAAATTTTCTCACTTAATTTAAGACTTTATTTTGCAAAATTTATATCAATTATTTTTGGTATGAGTTCTACTTTTATTTTTAATAAGTTTATTACTTTTAAATATTTAAATAAAGTAGAGGATAAATATTTAGATAGCCAGCGATATATTCTAAGACAGTACATATACTACTTAACCTCTCAAATCCCTGGTATGACAACTAATTTTATTGTATTCTTTTTTTTAACTAATATTCTAATGGACGGTTCTGTAAATATAATTTCATTTCTCCTTGCAACTTTGTCTGGAGCAATAATTAATTATATATTAGCGTATAAAATTGTATTTAGCGAAAAAAGATAGCATTAATTTTTATATATTCCTTATCAGTTTAATGGCACGTGCTATAAAATATAAGGTGGGGTTAGGAGTTGGCATATATCTTGAAGAAGAAGAATCAATTATCTTTATATTCTTTTCTTTACTAGACAAAATTCTACCTTGCTTATCTGTATAAGATGAAAGAGTTGAAGCATAATGTAAGTCTGCTCCTACTGAAACTTTAAGTGGTCTAGGGTATAAATTAAAAATATTTATTTTTCTTAGTTTGTAATTTAATTTATTCCATAACTCTCTATAAATAAATTTTTCAAAATCTGATCTGTACCCGCCAATAATTTTAATTTCTTTATCTATGTAGTTTATATAAGATGATGTCATATCTGATGGTAAATATATATTGGAGATATATAGTCTATTTATCCACCAGCCTGGAAATATAATTAAGTCTGGCAATTTATTGATTAATTTATCCAAAGTAGTTAGAAATTTTTTCAAAAATAATAATTTTTTATTGTTTAATTTGTTTCGTAATATAGCTTTTAGTGAGGACTTGAAAGGGAAATAATTTATATATAACTTCTCATTATTGATTTTCATATCAATATCAAAGTTGCTCATGCCAATATGATCTTTTGGATAAGGGATGTTTGGGACAAAGGATAGCGTGGATAGAGTAATATGATGATCTAATTTGTCAAATTGTTTATTTATAAATTCTTTTTCTAGAGATTCTTGGACTAGTCTATATGAACCGATAGTACCGCATGCAATTAAAATGTAATCGTATTCCATTGTTTTCGTATTATTAATTCCAGTCCTTACATTTAATGTGATTTTAGATTTATTACTTGATTGATTCAAATCTATTTTTTCTACAATACCCCTGATTAAATTGTATGATAAATCAGCAGCCTTTGAACTGCCATAAATTGCTTCTGATGGCATTTCGCAAGGTAGTTTTTTTAAGATGCATTTTTCTTCCCAAATGGCTAAAATAGATGAATACAAATATATACCTTTTTTTGTACTTTGTTTCATATAAGAGTCAATTTTATTTGATATTTGATTATTCCTAATTTTATTTTTATAGAATTTTTGTACATCTAGAAATGGTATATTGCTTTCAATAAATGCCCATTCTTTGTCTGTTAATCTTAGTTCTTTTATGTCATTTGAAAGCCCTTTTAATGCTAAATTAGCACCCCAGTATTTTGCTAGACCCATTTCACATGCAAGTTCAAGAGCAAAAAAGCCATTAAGCTTTTTTCTGAAATATTTATCACTAATTCTTTTACAGTATATAAGATCACTTCTTTTAAACTTGACAGACAAAATATCTTTTTTATTATTATTAATATTTGTATAATTTTTTTTACTTAGTTCATTTGCCAAATCTATATCAGGACTTATGCAATCTACAGTGTGTCCTTTTTTACTTAGATATTGACCAGAAATATGGCCAATTATCCCATTACCTATTATACATATTTTCATTATTTTAATTTATCAAAATAACTTTCATGTCCATGCATAGGTGAAATAGAACTTGCTTTGCCTAGTGTATAGGATTTTAATCTTACATTAAATATAGACAATATTCTTAGAAAAAAAAATGATAAAATCTTAAATCTGTACTTCTTCTCATTCTTTATATTTTGCAGTTGAATAAAATTCATCCTTTTTAAGCCTAGATTAATCGTTTTACCTTCATAGTGTTTATTATTGATTACGATCAAATTAATTAGATTATAAATGTCTTCTATGGTGCAGGCTGTGGTTTTTTTATGATCATTGTAAAAACTAAAGATACTATCTGATGCTTTGTTCATGCTTGCTAGATTATATTCATTTTTTATTTCATTATAGATCATGCCAACTCTTATAATTGTATATTGGTTTATATATGATTTTATAATTCTTTCTACTTCTAATTTAGCCTTGCTATAGTATGTGAAATCACTTAATTCTAATGTTTGCGATGAAATGTAGATAATGTATTGTTTTGTATTTAATGAATCAATCAATTGTTGATAGTAATTTATTTCTTTGTAATAATTTTGTTCATTATCAATTCTTAGTGTAGGTGAAAAGGTTGCAATTAAATATTGAATATCTTCTTTACTAGAATGAATGTATTCACTACGATTTTGATTATATAAATCATTCAAACCTTTAGATAACTTACCTTTTTTACCAAGTATTCTGATATTCATAATATATCTTTATAGCAATGATGAGTAGGAGCCTCCCAAATATATTATATCGCATATCTAGCCTTTCTAGGTTGCATATGAATTAGATGACTAGGCTGGGATAGAAGGCATTAAAGAATTTTTATGTTTATGCAGTTTGTACATGACTTTAAAAAAGCAATAAAACTCACAGTCCTAGCTACAACTCGCATAGCAATACATAAAGTTCTAACTGTAGTTGGTTGAGTCGCTGGAGCTATCTTTACTATATCGCCTAGTTTTATTGGTTTATTGTCAATTCCTATCTATTTCGCTTCGTTGTCAATAACAAATGAAAGTTTATGACTGTAAAACTAATTTAAATTAAGTTGAAAATAATTGCAGAATAAGACGGACAAACTCCCTACCCAAGAGTTTTTTCCTGAATCTGTGTAAATACAAAAGGCTGACAGCCGGTTTCTATCAGAACTAATGGGGCTGACTAGGTCAGTCCTTTTGCAGTTTTCGTTTAATGGATGAAAGATTAATGGTTCAATTTTCTCAACTTCTATACAAGCGAACTTGCTGATTTATGTCGTTGATGTTGCTTTTGTTTTATTAGGAGCTTTTTACTTTGGCGGTCTAATTACATTCTTTTTTCCGGAAAACTCTTTAATCAGAATATGAGGGAGGAGAAAAAAGTACTTACTACGAAACAAAAAGAATTTGTCGAATTTCTTGAGATTGCCTTAAATCTATCTAAGGAGAAGAACGATGCCTGATGTGAAATCAAACTATGGTTTAGATGAAGTCGGATTGAAATAGAAGATCATTGGAATTTCATAAACGTTTAATTTTACACCCTATTATTTTTTTGGTATTTCTTCTTTTCAGGTTCACCTAACAGAATCATGATGGAAGAATGAACTTCGCTGATAACAGGACAAGGGTTTTCGTTGTGATTACGTTTCTTACTTTTGGAGAGGCTCAAATTATTGGTGGAATAGTTCCCAATCTGATTGTTTTTGGGTTATTTCTTGGCGCGATTGGATACTTTGCTTAAACAGGCAAAATGTCTGAGATATTCTGATGGAAAAAAGAAAACTAGAGCAAAATTATTACTATTAAATTGACAACTTTAATAATTGGGGGGTTAAAGAAAATTTCGGTTAAAAGATAAAAAAATATGAATTGCAGTAATCTTTAACTGGTTAACAGTCGATTGTTATCGGAATCTAAAGGCTGACTTAGGTCATTCTTTTTTATTAGGGGACGCTTGAGATAACCCTAAACTATTTTTTTATTAGTAGATGTTGCAACAAACGAGTACCTTTTTCTCCATTACTTTAAAAGGGAAGCTCTCTTTATGATTAGGCACAATAAAGCCTAAAGGGATTTCTTTAAGGTTATTTCTCTGGAAGAGACAAGATTTCCACCAATTCCTAACTACCGATTACCTGTTAGCGAAGGGCCACAAAAGACTCACGGCAGAGACAAAGGAAATAACCCTTACGGCTATCCTCCAATTAATGATTGGTCAGAAAAAAACATCTATTAAAGAAACGCTTTCTACTTGCACCTCTACTAAAACGAAAAACATGAGGCTTAAGGAATTCGTCCATGAGCCTGAAGCTCATCCGTAAATCCAAAAGCTAGTGGACTGGTTAGACGGTCAGGGAAAAGCACACCATCCAAGTGATCGTTTTCATGCTGAATGACTCGTGCATGGAAATTTTGCAACTCTTCTGTATGGAAAGCCCCTTCTCGGTCTTGCCATTTTAGGTGAATACGTCGCCATCTCTTTACTTCGCCGCGCAATCCAGGCACGCTTAGGCAACCCTCCCAACCAGACATCGACTCATCTCCAATTGTTTTAATTACAGGATTTATCAGTTCACGTTCAGGCAAAGGATCAGCATCGGGGTATCGAGGGTTCTGCCCCATGCCGATAACGAAAACTCTCCAAGGTTCATCGATCTGTGGTGCCGCTAGACCTGCTCCAGAGTAAGCCGATTTAGTATCGAACAGATCATCTATTAGCTGCTGTAGACGTTCATTGCCAAACCAGTCATTAGGGACTTCCACCGCGCGTGCACGTAATGCTGGGTGACCAATTCGAAGAACATTCCTAATCCCCATATGCCAATCGTGCTTTCATCCATAGACTACATCGATCCAACTCAAGGACAAGACTTTGAAGCGAATCCAAATTGGAAAGCTCGAGTAAGAGCACTGATAAAAAGGACTTACCTAAGTCAGTCCCACTGGTTCTGACAGCATTTATTTAGTTGGGACAGTTGTTTTCTTACCTTTAGATCCTGCTGAGGCACTAAAACCCACCATCTCTTCGTCACCGATGTTTTGACAATAATGAGCAGTGTCTTGGGATGAAGCGAAGCTTTCACCAGCCTCTACCGTCAGGGATTTTCCGTCACTAGTTTCACAATAAAGAGTTCCTTTTTGCACATAAATAATCCCAGGCTGTGGATGTAAATGAAGAGGTGTTTTAAAACCTGGTTCAGCCGTTATTTTTTCAAGTTTCATTTCTGCTTGTCCTCTTGGATATCTAAAAGAATCTCCATTCCACGATTCAGATGCACGAATAAGGGTTTCTATTACCACAGGTTGAAGGGATGTTTGCTTCTTGGGACTACAAGCAACTACTTGGATAGATATTCCGGCTGTTAGTGAAAAAAGTAAAAAACGGCGCATAAAGCTATATCAATACCAGTTCGTTATAGCTGATTGGATCAAGCAAGCATTACATGAAAAAAGGATTTTCTTTAATTGATTAATACATCCAAACTCCTGCTATCAGGATCAAGGTATTGCATCATCAGCAATCAACACACAACTTTGCATGCTTGTTTAGAGCTCTGCTGATGGGAAGTGAAATGCCAATTCCTTGGTCAATCACAGAAACCAGAGTTTCATTTATTCGAACAACAGCATGCCTTTGTTTATGGTTGGGTTTGTAGTTTGGTTGCTATATAACTGGACTGCCAAGAGGAAGTTTTGGAGATGAACTACTTCTTCCTATTTGAGTAGCATCAACCTACTTTTGGACTAAGGGGTTTTCTTTCGCTGCAGGCTTAAAGCTTTTCCTTCTCTTCTGGGATCAGCAGCTCCATGCCAACTTCCCTTATGCCATTTGACAACAGCTAACCCACTACTAAAAGCACTGTATTTAAGTACATGACCTAGATTAGAAAGTCTTTGATAGATATTGTTATCCTCATTTGACCAGTCTCCATTTTTTTCAAGCACTGTGTAATTTGGTTGGACAGATAGCATTTTTTGACTAACTACTTCTTTTGGTGAGAGCTCGAAGTCTAGTGTTCCAATTAATGCATTTGCTATGTAATGAGGGATAAGCCAGCCGCCAGGTGAACCAAGTGCTAATACTGGACGATTGTCTTTAAATACGATAACTGGAGACATGGAACTTAATGGACGCTTATTGGGTTTGATTCGATTAGCTATTGGTTTACCTTTGACGTTTGAGATAAAAGAGAAGTCAGTTAGCTGATTATTTAAGATCATGCCTCCAGATAAATTCCTTGTCCCGAAGACAGTTTCTACTGAACTTGTATAAGAAGCGACATTACCATATTTATCAACTACCACTAAGTGGGTTGTACCTCCACCTGCTGTGCGTGGTTGACTAGCTAGATCTAAAAGTTTGCTACCTTTTGGGTTGCCTGGTAAAGGACTAAATGTTGCCTTATTGCCTTTTATAGTGCTGGCTCTATTTTTTATATAGTTGTCATCTAATAAGCCTTTGATAGGAACTGGTAAATCAATAGGATCTCCTATCCAGTGAGAGCGATCAGCATCTGCAAATCTTAAGGATTCGGCAAGATGGTGCCAATGTTTGATCATTTTTTGATCTGAATTGTTATTTGATAGAAGTTCATAGGTGCCAAGAATTTGCAAGAGTGCAACTCCACCACCACTTGGAGGAGGGAAAGTACAAACTCTCCATGATCTATATTTCCTACATATTGGTTCACGTTTAATAACTGTGTAATTAGCCAAATCTTCATTCGTGATTGATTTAATTTCTTTGTTTTTTTTCTTCAGAAGTTTCAAATCATCTATAAGTTTGTTCGCTATATCTCCTCGATAAAATTCGTTAATTCCTTTCTTACTAATGCGGCTTAGTGTTGAGGCTAATTCTTTGTTCCGAAATAGAATCTTTTTATTTGGGAGAGATCCATTAGGGAGATATAAGGATTTAAAAGCAGGACTATGGCTGATTCCTAATCTTTGAGCTAATGAGATGGATCTTAGAAAGCGAGGACTTGGAATGAATCCCTTCTTTCCAAGATCAATACTTGTATGAAAATTATCCTTCCAAGGTAAACGCCCAAATTGTCGGTGTCCTTCCCAAAGTAATGCTGTTGTACCTGGAACTCCTATTGCAGATTGACTTTTTGTTGCCTTTAGCCATGCCATTGCTTTCCCATCAGGTTTAATCCACATATCTTCTTCGACTTGAGCTGATGCAGTTTCTCTCCCATCAAGTGCAATTAAGGATTTTTTAGCCTCATCCCAATACATAAGAAAAGAGCCACCTCCTAAACCAGAACTTTGTGGTTCAACAACTGCAAGTACTGTTTGAGCTGCCACCACAGCATCCATTGCAGATCCACCTTTCTTCAAAGTTTCAAGAGCTGCATTACTTGCTAATGGATTGGCAGTGACCACGACAGATTGACCACTAGCAGTTGAGACTTTGATCTTTTTCTCATCAATACTTTCTGGTGCCGAGGGATTGACTTCCGCAATGATTGGTATGGGAAGACTTAAAAGAAGAACGAATCCAACTTGTTTAAAAACTTGTCCTCTAATTAGACTTATTAGCATCACATTAAGGAATGAAAAGTTTGGTATTTCGGTTTTGCTTTTTTCATTATTAGGCTTTTGAGTCTTTAAACTTCTTTTATTATTCTATTTCTAGTGGATCTATCTGAACTCTTCATGCAACCTTCACAGCTTTATTGCTTTTGGCGTAAAGAGCAGATCCTGTCGCCCCGACTAGGAAAAATATTTTATTTGCAATAGGTTTAGCTATGCTGTGGCGAAGTCTATTTTTTGTTGGCCCATTTAGCCAACAAATGCTTGAATTCCTTGCTATAGCATAAGAGCCTGAAGCACTTGGTCTTGGACAATTTTATGAGTAAGGCTAGCGAAACGAAAGCTGAATTATATCTTCGAGTTGGAGAGGCTGCTTCGATGCTTGCTCAAGAAGATGGAGCAACTGTGGTCACGGCCCATGTGGCCGAAACGTATCGATTAAGTCGTAGGCAAGCTCGAAGAATTACTGCTGCAGCCTATGAATTACTTGTACATGATCTTGAAGATGTGGACATAAGCAGACCGCAAATGACAGCTCAATTAATTACCACCCTGTAAAGCGCTATTCAAAAAGTCTTGTATTGGGATGAACTGGTGCAATTGCTAGTAACGCAAGAGCATTAATAAATCTTTGCGGTCTTGCTGCTGATAGCGCTTATAAAAAAGAATTGGAAAAATTAAATATACAATCTGATTGTCACAGAGAGATGGGGCTCAGCTCCTCTCCACGGATTCAGTAGTTCAAGCTAATCTCAACCGAAGCACAACCTACCTTGTCGGAGTCGATAATATAAGACTTGTCAATTTTGGCTAGATATTTCTATTTTTTTTTACTATTTGATTAGCAATAGTTTTTTGAATATTATTGATTGATTTCTTTCATAAAAAAGACAAGGGGCTACCAGAGTCCCTTGTCGTATTGTTCTAA
>QCJQ01000028.1 GCA_003215935.1 Prochlorococcus sp. AG-409-D09 | reverse complement strand
GTTAGGAGATCATTGGTTAAATGAAACAACATACTATTGGGAGCACTATAAAGATTTGAAAAAACCTGGTACTTGCTCTGTAAATGGTTTCTTTGGCGTAGAAAAAGCTATTGAAATAATTAAAAGTTGCGAAGCACGCTATCTCTCTACTATTGATCCTAAACTTGTTGATTAAATCTAATCATCAATCTTTATCCCAAGAGAAATTACGATCTTGAAGTTTCGAATATTTCTTGGAGTATTTCTACAGCTCCTTGATCTTTTAAGGAGTTTGCCAGCTTTATTCCAATACCTTCCGGGTTCGTAAGGTCACCTTTTTTGATATCTCTAATTAATTTCTTCCCATCAAGACTTGCAACCATTCCTTCGAGAATTAAAGTATTGTTTTCAATTTTGGTTTTAACGCCAATAGGAACTTGGCAACCTCCTTCTAATTCTCTTAGGAATGACCTTTCAGCAAGGCATCTTTGAGAAGTTTCATTGTGCTCGAGACTTTTAATGACTTGGAGCACTTCTTCCTTTCCTTCCACGCATTCAATTCCAAGAGCACCTTGCCCAACAGCATGTAAAGAGATTTCGCTAGGTATTATTTGATGAATCCTATCTGCGAAGCCTAATCTTGTTAAGCCTGCAGCCGCAAGGATTAAGCAATCATATTCACCTGAATCAAGCTTTTCAAGACGAGTAATGACATTACCTCTTACATCCTTGAAATTTAGGTGCGGGTAATGAAATCTTAATTGAGCTAGTCGTCGCAAAGAACTTGTTCCAACTACAGCCCCTTTGGGAAGCGTCTCTAATGAATGTTCTTGATTCTTTTTGTTTACTACTAATGCATCTGAGGGATCTTCTCTTTGAGTAATAGAACCAAGAATTAGTCCTTTTGGAAGGTTGGTTGGTAAATCTTTTAAAGAATGTACTGCTATATCTGCTCTGTCAAGGAGCATTTGAGCCTCTAATTCTTTAGTAAATAGACCTTTGTCCCCGATTTTTGCAAGGGCCACGTCAAGAATTTTATCTCCTTGAGTAGCCATAGCCTCAATGGTTATAGACAGGTTTGGATGAGCTTTTTCGAGCTCTGCTTTTACCCATTTTGTCTGTACCATTGCCAGCTGGCTTCGGCGAGAGGCGATGCGCAGTTGGTCTAGTGCCATTGGCAATTATTCACTCCACTTCACAATAAACAATCAACCTATCGAACTCGACGTCCACTGACAAATAAATTATTGGGCTGATGCTTATTGTGAAATGGATTTTCGCATTATGAAAGCAATTTTGCTTGTCTGGCGTTTTCAACAGTTGAACTTTTTATTTATGGAACTATTAGTTAATTAAGATTGTTGCAGCGAAATGGTTAATTTATTTTAATGTATTCTTTTAGAACTCCATTGCGATTTGGATGGCGAAGTTTTCTGAGAGCTTTTGCTTCAATTTGCCGTATACGTTCTCTTGTTACATCAAAAATTTGGCCTATTTCTTCAAGGGTTTTCATTCTTCCATCGTCTAGTCCATATCTCAATCTAAGTACATCCCTTTCTCTAGGACTCAGAGTTGCAAGAACACCTTCTAGATCTTCTCTTAAAAGTGTCTTTGCAACATCTTGTTCTGGATTCTCTATGTCAGCCTCAATAAAATCTCCAAGTCTTGAGTCTTCTTCTTTTCCAATTGGCGTCTCAAGTGAAATTGGGAGTTGAGCACTTTTAGCGATAAACCTAAGCTTTTCAATCGTCATTTCCATGCTTTCTGCGATTTCTTCTTCAGTAGGTTTACGTCCAAACTCTTGACTTAAAACTTTTGTTGTCTTTTTGATTCGTGAAATAGTTTCATAAAGGTGGACTGGAAGTCGAATTGTTCGACTTTGATCCGCAATAGCTCTTGTGATGGCTTGACGAATCCACCAAGTCGCGTATGTGGAAAACTTGTAACCTTTCTCATGGTCAAATTTCTCTGCGGCTCGAATTAAACCTAGACTTCCTTCTTGAATTAAATCTTGAAAAGATAGGCCTCTATTCATATATTTCTTTGCAATTGATACAACTAAGCGCAAATTAGATTGAACCATTTTTTCTTTTGCACGACGACCAAGCATTAATCTCCTTCTAAATCTGACTAAGGGCATTTCTATTAATGCTGCCCATTCTTTTGTTGTTGGATAATGACCATTCTCACTTTCAAATTGCGCTGCCATTTCTTCTAGTTGGAGCAGATCAGCAATTTTTCTTGCAAGTTCAATTTCCTCATCTGGCCTTAATAATCTAATTCGGCCTATTTCTTGTAAATAAACTCTAATTGAGTCTTCTGTATAAACACCTTTTGGGCCGATTTTGATGCTTGCTAGGGCTTTTGCGGCCGCATCTTGGTCACTGGGAGATACTAATAAAGTAGAGTCGTTTAGATCTAAATCTTCTTTCATCTCTTGACTAGCTAAAGCGGTTTCAGAATTTGCTATTAACTGGTTAGCTGCTGCTTCTAGGTCTTTCGGACTAGACGGAGCGGCTTTTTTAATGTTTACTTTTGCTTTACTTGGCCCCTCTTTGGAATTAGATTTTTTTGTCTTAACTACACTTTTTTTCTTTGATTTTTTAGCAGTACCTTTTTTCTCTGATTTTAAATTATCTGAGGGGATAGACTTCCCTTTAATACTGGCTTTTGTGTCTTTTGTGTTGGCTGTAACAGTGCTCATGTCATTGCTCACTAATAATGAAAGATTCCTCTCGGAAGATTATTTTCTATAAATTATTAAATTGGATACTTCACTGGAAAACTCTATTGGTCCTTAAGATTAAGTTGCTAGAAATTTAATCAAACTAAATCACATAATGTGGTTGTTGATCTATTCTTGGCAACCTATAAATGGACCTAAAAGTTTTAGGTGAAAATAAATGAAGGATTTAGGGCTTTGGCAGTTGCGTCAGGGGCTTTCTCAGACTGGCTTATCTTTTAAAGGAGAATCTCCTTTATGGATAGCTTCTAGTCTTCCCTCTGGGCGTAACTCGGCATGGTTCCGAGGACAGTATTTAACTGTCAACATACCAATGTTAAGAAAAACTTTCGAACTAGGCAAGTATTAATTGCAGTATGAATTGTTTATTTTTTAAAGTGTTACTTGAAATTGGTCGAGAAGGCGGTTGTTTTACCTATAAAGATGGGTTGGGTTTAGGCGTTGGAGTTGGAGACTTAGTTCAAGTTCGATTAAGAGGGAGAGAAATGAATGGCCTCGTTATTCAAAAGTGTTTCCCTTTTGATGCTTTGGAGAATAGTCATACTTTAAGTAGAGACAAAGAAGTTGAATTTCTCGATATTGATGAAATTGTGCACAAATCAGTTGTTGATTCGTCTTGGAAAAGATGGATTGATGCTACCGCAAAAAATTGTCATGTTAGCTCATTTCGTATGTTGAAAGCAGCTTTACCTACAGGGTGGCTAGGTGAAAGAAAAAAATATAAATCACGAGGTAAATCCATGTTATGGGTCAGCCTGAAAAAAAATAAAAATTTTGAACCTCAAAAAATATCAAGGAGGAAAAGAGCTTTAGAAGAAGTTCTTAAATCTTCAGGAGGTGGAGCTTGGCAAAAAGACTTGCAAGCAAGTGGTTTCTCGACCTCTCTTATTCAGAGTCTTGTTTTGAGTGGTATTGCTTCGAAAGAAAAACGCTTTGTTTTTGATGAAGTTCCTTCTATTCATGATGATGCGTTGAAGGAATTAGAAAAAATCAAAATATTAACTAATGAACAACAAAATGCTTTAAATACTTACCATAGAATGCTTCAAGGAGAAAGTCTATTATTATGGGGAGTTACTGGATCTGGGAAAACAGAAGTATATCTACAAATCGTTGCTCATGAATTGAAATCTGGTCGACATTGTTTAATATTGACTCCAGAAATCGGATTAATACCTCAACTGCTTGATCGGTTTACAAAACGTTTTGGTTCTAGAGTTTTAGAATATCACAGTAATTTATCAAATAGAGAAAAATTAAGTACTTGGATGAGCATAGTAAATGCCTCAACTCCTTTTGTTGTTATAGGAACCCGTTCAGCAGTGTTTCTACCTTTAAAGCCTTTAGGTTTAATCACTCTTGATGAAGAGCATGATAGTTCTTATAAGCAAGAATCTCCAATGCCTTGCTACCACGCACGTGATATTGCTTGTGAACGTGCAAAAAGGTGTGGGGCAAAAGTTGTACTTGGAAGTGCGACTCCTTCTTTATCGACTTGGAAAAATATTTCGAAAGAAGGTTCTTTGAAAGTAGCTCGATTAAATCAACGGATTTCTAATCAAGCATTGCCAAGAGTAAAGATCATTGATATGCGGAATGAATTAGCACAAGGTCATAGGCGTCTCATTAGTCGACAGCTAATGGCTCACTTATCTGCATTGCGTGAATCAGGTGAGCAGGCTGTCCTTTTGGTCCCTAGACGAGGATATAGCACTTTCGTAAGTTGTCGGAGTTGTGGAGAAGTAGTTCAATGTCCTAATTGCGATGTTGCTTTAACAGTTCATAGAAATGCCCAAGGGATGCAATGGTTACGTTGTCATTGGTGTGATTATCGTTCTGGCATTACCAGTAAATGTCATGAATGTGGATCAAATGCTTTTAAACCATTTGGCGCAGGTACTCAAAGAGTGATGGAGAATTTGGAAAATGAACTTGAGGGATTACGTTTTTTAAGATTTGATCGTGATACAACTGGCGGACGAGATGGTCATCGCAAGCTCTTAAACCAATTTGCTGATGGAAAAGCTGATGTTCTCATAGGCACTCAAATGCTTTCTAAAGGTATGGATTTACCTAATGTTACTTTGGCTGCAGTATTAGCTGCTGATGGCTTATTACATAAGCCAGATTTAATGTCTGGAGAGCAAACGCTTCAATTATTTTTGCAATTAGCTGGTAGAGCAGGACGTGGCAATAAACCTGGCGAGGTTTTAGTCCAAACTTACTGTCCAGATCATCCTGTTATTACTCATTTAGTGAATGGTAGCTATGAGGATTTTTTAATAGGAGAATCTCAGTTAAGAAAGGAAGCTGGTTTGGTGCCATACTCCAGGGCATGTCTACTTCGTTTAGCAGGTGAGTCATCATCTCTTACTGCTCAAACAGCTATTAAATTGTCAGAAAATATAAAAAAAACATGCAATGTAAGGGGATGGAATATAGTTGGTCCAGCCCCATCGTTAATTTCTAAAGTTGCAGGTAAAAGTCGGTGGCAGATTTTATTGCATGGCCCAGAATCTAGTCTGCTACCATTTTCTGATGAGTTGGATTTATGGAAATTTATACCTAAAGGGGTGACTTTATCTGTTGACCCTGATCCAATGCAGTTATAACTGAAGGATACCTGTTTGTTTAAGGGGGAAGTTCGGGGTAGCCAAAACCCATTTGGACTCTAATTTTTTGGAGGGAAAGACTTATACCTGTAATTAATAGAACTAAGAGTGTTCCAATCCCTATACGACTCCATTTCCAATTTATAATGTTTAATTCATTTTTCTCTCCAGTTTTGAGGATCCATATGGCTTGATTATTTTCGTTAAAGGTTACTTTTAAAGGATTACTAGAAAAATTTTTTTCACTTAGTTTTGGTTGAAAGACTATAGTAAGTTTTAGGCCTGGAATATTAGGCAAATTAGTTAAGTCAAAATATAATCTTAGATTTTGCTTGACACTAAAAATTAAGTTTCTTTCTTTCAATTCAAGGATGGGTGGCATAATTTTAAATCCACTAGTAATTGATGCCGTTTCAACAATTTTATTGAGTATTTTGTTAGCTTCAATAGATGTTTCAACTGGAAACTCTATCTTTTGAAAGCCATTAGGTTCTTTTAATATAGTCGCTTTAGGTAAATCTTTTTTTAGAGATGTAGCGAAATCCTTTTGCCACTGCATATGAATATGAGAATTACTTTCAATATCCCATGACATTTTCACTCTATTGGGAGCAGGTGTCTCAATAGTACTAGTAATCTCAACACAACCACTTAATAGAATGGTTAATAGGATTAAAATGATTAATACAACGATTGAAAACCCTGTCGTAAGATTTTTTGTAGGTCCTGTTGGTGGAAGTATCTCTTCATTCTCATTCCTTTTTTTAGATGACTTATAATTAATAGTCTCGCTTGTTGTTGGCATAAGATTAATCTTAGGAATCTCCACTGACCAAGAAGAAGGTCTTGGAAGGCTTGGCGCTTCCAAGATTTCTATTAATTGCTTGGCTTGATGGCGAATAATGTCATTTTTATCTTTAAGAAGCTTTTTGCAAGTAGATATTGCCTGTTGATCATTACCTTTACCTACCCATGCAGTTGCTAGAAGTATTTGAGCTTTAGCATTTTCTTGAGGTGTAAGTTTTTTTTGAGAGACAATAGATTCTAATAAAAATATGCCTTGAGAATAATCTCCATTACCTATTGCCGCTTCAGCAGCTTTTAATGCTGAATTTGAACTCAATATGTTCAACCTTTTCCAATAACCATTGTCCCTATACCTATATCAGTGAAAACTTCAAGAAGAAGAGCATGAGGGGTCCTGCCATCAATTATGTGAGCTGCTGCTACCCCTTGAGCTAATGATCTAATACAACATTCTGTTTTAGGCGTCATACCACCTTTGACTATTCCTTTATCTATTAGGTTTCTTGCTTCTGATAATCGTAGATGTCTTATTAATGTCGAAGGATCTTCTTTGTTTTTTAATATGCCAGGAGTATCAGTTAATAAAATAAGTTTTTCGGCGCCTAAAGCTGCTGCTAACTCTCCTGCAACAGTATCTGCATTGATGTTGTGAGATTCTCCACTTGATGTAGCTGCAACGCTCGAAATGACTGGGACATATTTTTTTTCAAGAAGAGTTAAAAGAATATCTGTATTCACTTTGGAAACTTCTCCTACAAGCCCATGACTTCCGTCCCCTAATTTTCGAGCTTCGATTAATCCACCATCAATTCCACATAGTCCAACTGACAATGCTCCATTCTTATTTATTCCATTAACAATTTGCTTATTAACTCTTCCAACGAGCACCATTTCTACTACATCCATTGTTTTTTTATCTGTTACCCGTAGCCCATCACGAAACTTTGATGATATTTCTAGCTTTTTAAGCCATTGATTTATTTCTGGTCCTCCACCATGAACAATTATTGGCTGTACTCCAACACTTGAGAGTAATGCTATGTCTCTGAAAACGGCTTCTTTGAGGTTGCTCTTTGCCATTGCAGCACCTCCATATTTAATAACGATCTTTCTTCCAGCAAACCTTTGAATATATGGTAAAGCTTCACTAAGAACAGAGACTCTAATTGAGTCTTCATTAATATTTTTCGAATGTCTATTTTGCTGGAACAAATTTTCTTCTAAGCTATTTAAATTTAATTCATTCATTTTTTTTAATACCTTCTTCGTTTTCTTGGGGTAAGAGTATTAAATCAATTTCGCTATTGGATGGACAGAAAAATTCTGCATTTAACCCTTTAGAGAAAAAACGCCCTAAACGATCTTTTTTTTCTTGCCAACGTTCTAATGAAACACCTCCCATTGTAAATCTCATGCGGATACCATATTCCCCATTGCTAGTAAGTTCTTCAATTTCTGTAAGTTGGGGTGGGCTATCTATATCCCATAATTTTAGGACTTTAAGAGAAGACTCTAGTTGACATGATTGGCCATACCTCCATCTGGTAACGTCTTTGACAAGTTTTTTTAGTTCATCAGGACCTTTCTTTTTAATTTCATTAAGATTGATATTTGGTTTTATTTGTTTGGCAGGTGGAACTTCTGTTGTCTTCAAAGATAGTCCAATTAAAAATATTGGAACACCATAAAAAAATGTTGGAACGCTTAAGTTAGTTGCGTTTGTGAAATATGCAGTAAGGCCGATGAGAGCTAATGTTGCGCCCCCAATGGTAATTAAATTGCCTGGTGAGAAAAATTTATTCATAGGTATGATTTTGCCTGTAATTTGGTCAAGTAGGGTATTTAGGAGACACTCTTATGGCCTTAACGAATGAAATGAATAGGAATCCAAAAGAATTAATTGAAAAGCTTGAGGAAGACCGAGCTTGGATTCTGGAAGAACTAGATCAAGGTTCTTGGCCTCATTTGAGATTAGAGTTAGCAGCATTAGAAAGAGAATTAGGTCAGGTTTTAATCAGAGCAAAAGAAAAACTTGAAGATTAAATAAGGTAATTTGTTTTTTAAAAAGGTATTTCATCAGTGTCGGGAACTAGCGGAGAGCTGTCCCAAGAAACATCAGGATCATTAGGAGTAGATATTTTGGGGGTTGTGGAATTTCTTTGATCTGTAGTGATCAAATCTTTAATTTCTGTATTTTGTTCAGGGAAAAAATGTAGGCGGGATAGAGTTATTTCAGCTTTTTTTTCTTTAGTCCCATCTTGTCTAGTTACAGTGTTCATTCTTAATCTGCCTTCGACAATTAACCTTTGATTGATTTGGACACGATTTTGTAGCTCTTCAGCCATTCTCCCCCAGCCAAGCACTTTAATTATGCTCTTAGGGTCGTCTTCTCTTAGACCCTCGAATAGACCTTCTATTTCAGCTATTGGAGTCTTGTTGTCTGGGGTGTAACGAACAACTGGAGCTTTTTGTACTTGTATTTCCAGCAAGCAGTGATTCATTTCTTTTCTAAGTATTGAGGTTTATCTTGATGCAAATAGGAACAAATTGCCAGCAGAAAAAACATATATGGCTGTTATCAGGAACTGGCGAAGGTCCTTTTCTCGCATCCTTGTTGATTAAGCAAGGATGCGAGGTTACTGTAAGTATCGTTTCATTTCAAGCATCAATTCCTTACTTAGATATTCCTGTAAAAGATATTTTGATTGGTCCTCTTGATGGTTTAGAAGGAATAAAAAAAATCATAAAAAATGCCAGACTTCAAAATAATGCTTTTGATTGTGTTGTTGATGCTACTCATCCATTTGCAACAAGAATTACATCTAATTTAAATTTGGCTTGCCAAGAACTTGAACAGTTTCGAATTCGTTTTGAACGTCCTTTTGAGCTTGGGAGTAGAGCTAACTTAATTCAGGATTTTCAAGACTTGGAGGTTTTTGACTTGAAAGGTCAAAGAATTTTATTTGCTATTGGAGCAAGGCATCTCAGGGAAGCTGTTTTCTCTGCTCAAAAGGCTGGATCTGAAGTTTTTGCAAGAATCTTGGCTAATCCAGATAGTCTTAGAAATGCTTTGAAAAGTAAAATTCCGCAACATCATTTAGCGTTGTTAAATCCTAAGAAAACAGATCTAGATTTTTCTTTTGAAGCGGCGTTATGCCGGAGGTGGAATATTTCGGGAGTGGTTTGTAGACAATCTGGAGGGATAACAGAAAGGCTGTGGCGAGAAATTACTAATAAATATAAATTGAATCTATGGATGCTTTCAAGACCAATGCCCTGTAGTAATGACAACAGTGTCAGAACTGTTGATGAACTGTTGCAATCATTATCTTTGATAACTTTCAGCCAGAATGAACATGAAAAACTTTTTTAGCTATGCAAGATCAATTCTCTTTTGATAAAGTTTTTATTGTTTATACAACGGAATCTAATCAAGAAAATGCTAAGAAACTCGCAGAAGAAATATTGAAAAAAAAATTAGCAGCTTGTATTAAATTTATTCACATAAACTGTTCTTATGTATGGGATAAAGATATAAAAGATGATATTGAAATACAGCTGATAATTAAGACAAATGAGAAGAAATTAACTGCTTTAATAGACTTCATTAATCTCTCACATTCATATGAAATCCCTGAAGTTCTTTTTTGGGAGGCGCGATCAAGTATTCCTTATTTGAAATGGTTGAATAATGTTTTAGCCTAGAGTTGGTAGTTATATTTATAAATTTTCGGTAATTAAACTCTGTAGATTTCTATTTGTTCTTGGGCCAAGACTAGTAACTATTTGACCGGCACAAATGGAACCTATTTTTCCGCAAACTTTTAAATCGTAGTTTTTTGACACTCCATAGAGAAACCCTCCTGCATATATATCACCCGCACCGGTTGTGTCAATTGCGGGTCCAAATTTATATGGATCGATCTTTATTGTGGATTTATCATTAACAATAATTGAGCCCTTATCTCCAAGAGTAATAGCAGTGATTTTGCATATTTGCTTTACTTTTTCTAATGCAGAAAGAAGGTTTTTAGTTTGATAGAGAGATGTAATTTCACTTTCATTGGCGAAAAGAATATCGATGTGATCTTTGATTAATTCTAAAAAACTTTCTCTATGTCTATCTACACAAAATGCATCTGATAAAGATAAAGCAACTTTTTTATTATTATCTTTTGCAATTTTTGATGCTTTTATAAATGCACTTTTAGCTGAATTATTGTCCCAAAGGTAACCTTCTAAATAAAGGATATTTGCTTTAGCTACTAATGAAAGATCAAGATCATCAGTATCAAGAAAAGTTGAGGCACCAAGATATGTGCACATTGTTCTTTGAGCATCTGGTGTGACGAAAATCATACATCTTGCAGTTGAAGGCCCTTCTTTTTGGGATGCGGTGGTGAAAATTGTTCCAACAGAATTTATTTCTTGAGTGAAAATTTCACCCAAGCGGTCATTTCTTACTCTCCCTATAAATGCTGCTTGGCTCCCCAATTGTGAAAGTCCATAAATTGTATTTGCAGCAGATCCCCCAGAAGTTTGAAAACTATTATTTATTGAAGAATAAAGATTTTCAGCCTGTGTCTCATTTACAAGCATCATCATTCCTTTTGAAAGTGAATGATCTTCTAGAAATGAATCATCAACTTTAGTTAGTACATCAACGATTGCATTCCCAATTCCTAAAACATCAATAGAATTATTTTTCAGATTTATTTGAGTATTCATTTATCTTTAACCTTTTTGTTGAATTTTTTTTTAAGTTTGAGTTTAGTCATTACTTATAAGCTTAAAAGAGCGCGCTTCGGACCATGAATTGGATCTTCTATCACAATAGTTTGATCTCTATTAGGCCCTAAAGAAACTATTGCAATAGGAACTTCCATTATTTCAGCAAGAAAACGAAGGTAATTCATTGCAGGTGGAGGCAAATCTTCAAGATGTTTACAATTTGCTGTTGAAACTTTCCATCCAGGAAGAGTTTTAAAAATAGGAGTACATTTTTCAAAATCTTCAGCACTGCTTGGAAAATAATTTATACGTTGACTATTTATTTCATACCCTATACAAACTCTTATTTCATCTAATTCATCAAGTACGTCTAATTTTGTTATAGCAAGACAATCTAACCCATTAACTTCAACAGCATATTTCCCAATTACGCCATCAAACCAACCGCATCTTCTTTTTCTTCCTGTTGTTGTTCCGTATTCCCCTCCTTTTGAGCATAATTGATCATTTATTTCCCCTTGCAATTCTGTTGGGAAAGGGCCTTCGCCTACTCTTGTTGTATAAGCCTTGGCAACCCCAATTACTCTATCTATCAGAGTTGGACCTACACCTGCACCGATACAAGCTCCTCCTGAAACTGGATTGGAAGATGTCACATAAGGATATGTCCCATGATCTAGGTCTAAAAGAGTTCCTTGTGCCCCTTCAAATAGAATATTTTGTTTTTTTCTGGCGGCTTGATGAATTGCCCTAGTGCAATCAACGATATGAGGTTTTAATCTTTCTCCATATTGAATATATTCTTGAATGATTTTTTCTCCATCAAGAGGTTTAACTCCGTAAATTTTTTCAAGCAAACCATTTTTTTCGGATAAAGGGACTTTTAATTTTTCTCGAAGCTTTGCTTCATTAATTAAATCGATAACTCTTATTCCATTTCTCTGAGATTTATCAGCATAAGTTGGGCCAATCCCTCTTCCAGTTGTTCCTATCTTTTGGACCCCTCTTTTTTCTTCGATTGCTTGATCAAGTAATCGATGGTAAGGCATTGTTACATGTGCTGTTGAAGCTAATTGAAGCCCTGAAATATCTATATCGTTATCCAAAAGCATTTCAATTTCACCAATCAATACTTTTGGATCAACAACAGTTCCTGAACCAATTAGACAAATTGTGTCTTTGTAAAGAATCCCCGATGGGATGAGGTGAAGCTTAAGCACTTTGTCTTCAACGACAATTGTATGGCCAGCATTTACCCCGCCCTGATAGCGGACGACAACATCAGCAGAGCGACTAAGTAAGTCAGTGATCTTACCTTTTCCTTCGTCGCCCCACTGTGCACCTATGACTACAACATTTGCCAAGGAAAATTCGGCTCGAAGCCGCTCTAACGCAGAAGTAACAAGAATTGCAGATATCCCCGCCTGTAGTCAAAGAAATGAATTAAAGATTATAAATTCATCGACCTGATTCAACCAATTTCTCTGCTTTCGTAAGTTCTTTATTAACTCTGTCTTTAAGCTTTTCAGGTACTGGCCTGTTAGCAAAAGTCTTATAGTGACCTGCTAGTGCATTTAGCGCAGTCTGCATTGTGGTAAATGAAACAGTGTTATTTACTTGGGAGCGATTTCTGTATCTTGAGATGTAGTCACTAATTAGAAAGACTGCTTCTTCTTCTTTTTCTTTTCGTTCAAGTGAATTTTGATCTATTGCAATTGTTTCTTTTAGTACTTCAGCAACACTTACTGTATCTTTCATGTAATCACCTGTCATTGAAGTCTTTGCGGCTTCAAGTCTGTTTGGATATGTAGTGAAAACAAGGCAAAGGGCAAGGCATATAGCTAAAGCTGCCTTCGCAAGCTTTTTAAATAGGTTCTGGAAGGCAGAGGTCATTTGATTAAAGCAATTGTTTTAACTCTATAAGGGTTTCCGCTCAAATAACTTTCTTTCTGAAAAAATATCTTCAGAAATTTTTTCTATAGCTGCTTCTACTTCTAAAACTTCTGATTCTTTTCGTGATCTTTTTCGTATTTCAACTTTCCCAGATGAGGCATCTCTACCAATCACTAATCTCCATGGGATTCCAATTAGATCTGAATCTTTGAATTTCACGCCTGCTCTTTCATCTCTATCGTCTAAAAGAACGTCTAGTCCATAGTCTAGAAGTTTTTTGTAAACTGCTTCTCCTAATTTTTTTTGTAATTCATTTTGAATGTTAGCTATTATTACTATGATTTCAAATGGTGCTATAGAAATAGGCCATTTTATTCCTTCTTCATCATGGTTTTGCTCAATTGCTGCTTGAGCCATTCGTGAGATACCAATACCATAACAACCCATCCAAAAAGATTCTAAAAGACCTTTTTCATTGGTGAAGTTTGAGTTAAGTGCTCGAGAATATTTTTGACCTAGTTGAAAAATATGGCCAACTTCAATACCCCTACATTCTCTAATAATCTTGGTTGAGTCATGAATAGATTTGTCTCCAGCTATTGCTTTTCTTAAGTCTGATACTTTTGGAATTCCCCCTAGCTCATTCCAGTCAATAGAACATCTATGTTTATTGATTGCATTTGAGCCACATATAAAATTTTCCAATTTTGAGGCCGTATAATCTGCCAATCTTATAAAATTTTTATTCCAACTATTTGTATTATTTAGAACTGAATCTTTTAAATCAGGGCCAATATACCCAAAAGGTATGTCGCTTAATTTTTCCGCATCACTTTGATCTTTTGTGATAGGTCTAATATCTAAAATAGGTTGTTCTAGAAATGTACCTAATACATTCGCTAACTTTACTTCATTGAGCTCTTGATCTCCCCGTATACTTATAAGTATTGGTTGCTTTTCTCCATTTTCTAATATAGCTAAAAATAAAAGTACTTTTACAATTTGAGAAGGATTAAATTTATTTTTAGTGCATAGATCTTCAATAGTTTTTTGATTAGGAGTTTCTAAAATGAAACTCTTTTCATGTTTTAGAGGTATTGCCTCTTGCGGTATTGATATAGCTTTTTCTTGATTTGCTGCATACTTCCCATCGCTACTTATAAGTAATAGATCTTCTCCTGCCTCTGCTGTTACCATAAATTCTTGAGATGCTGCACCACCAATTGCACCACTGTCAGCATCTACTGCAACTGTCTTCAGCCCAGATCGTGAAAAAATTCTTTTATATGCATCATTCATTTCTTCATATGTTTGCTTTAAGTCTTTTTCACATGAATGAAAAGAATAAGCATCTTTCATTATAAATTCTCTGCTTCGCATGAGACCAAACCTAGGCCTAATTTCATCTCGAAATTTGGTTTGAATTTGATAAATATTAATTGGTAATTGTTTATACGAATTGAGCATTTCACCAGTAATTTTAGTTATTACTTCTTCGTGAGTCGGTCCTAGACCGATCTCCTTGCCTTGCCTATCTTTAAGATGAAACATTATGCCTTCTCCAGCTGTATAACCTTTCCATCTGCCACTTTTTATCCATAGTTCTGATGGGTGAAGTTGTGGGAGAAGAGTTTGTAATGCACCTTTGGCATCCATTTCCTCTTGGACAATGGCTGTGATTTTTTTGAGAACTCTCCACATCAAGGGCATGTATGCATAAATACCTCCGCTAACTCTTTTGATAAAACCGCCTCTAATAAGGAGTTTATGGGAAATGATTTCTGCGTCAGCTGGGCTGTCCCTAAGCGTCACCAGCATTAGGCGGGAGACGCGCATAATGCAATTGCAATTAAAATGATCTTATACTTTGACGGGGACGATGCACATATGTTTTGCAGTCCTAAGTGACTCTTGTCCATATTTCTATTTCACAATTATCTTATTGAACATTGATGCTATGAACTTAAATCTGCTATTTTCCTCGAAGTTCTATAGGCGTTTTGAACAAAATTATGTTTAATGGATCTGTAACTTCTGATACTGATTATAGTTCGTCAAAGGGATTAGATAAAGATATAAAGCCTGTAATCCCCTGTGATGATTTACTTGTCGGTATTGACGAAGTTCAAAAATCTTTAAATAGATCAAGAGCATCTGTTTATCGTTATACAAATACTGATCCGAGGAATCTGAATCCTCCTTTTAATCCAAGAAAATTGAATCCAGAATATAGAAGTGATCAAAAAGATCAGCTTTTGTTTCATCCAAATGAAGTTGCAAGATTTGCTAAAGATATCTTGAGAATCAAAGAGGTTACAGTTGAGGTTTTGAATTCTCCTTCTTCTGCTACGCAGCAAGTTTTGGCTTCTATCCTTGAGGAATTGCGTCTTATTAGGAGTCATTTAGAAGATAATAAAGTTAAAATAGATGAAATTAAGGCTCATAGAAATCGTGAGGATAGATCTGCTGCATAATTTTCGTTAGGTGTAAGAATAAATATGTAATGAAGATGAACCTATTGATTATTTTTTTGCTTAACATGCCTACGAAAGAATTTAGAAATTTCCCTAAGGGCTTAGCTATCTGATTTGTTATGGACCCTGAACCTCCTCCGTCAGCGAGTAAGTCTTCTACAGATTCTTTTGCTAAAAAAAGGCTTTTTCAAAAAAGTGATCGTAAACTTGATCAAGAAGATGATCCTTATAGTTTAAATGGACCTTCCATAGCTCTTGTAGGATTATCAGTATCTATAGGTATGCTAGGGATTCCTTTGCTAGCTGTTTTTTATGACAGGCCTGCGATTAAAGAAAACATTGAAAACACAGTTTTAGAACGCGATGGATCTAAGTTCTCTCCCTCCATCCCCTTCTCCAGGTTTAGTAAACCTAGTAGTTGAAATTCCTGCTGGCAGTAGGAACAAATATGAGTATTTTGCAGCCGCAGGAGTTATGGCTCTGGATAGAGTCCTTCATTCTTCAGTTAGATATCCATTTGATTATGGTTTCATTCCTAATACTTTGGCTGAGGATGGTGCTCCATTAGATGCAATGGTAATTATGGAAGAACCTACTTTTGCTGGTTGTTTAATCAAAGCTCGTCCAATTGGCGTTTTGGGTATGCATGATTCAGGCGCTTATGATGGAAAAATTTTATGTGTTCCCGTGGCTGATCCACGTCAAAAATCAATTAATAGCATTAGGCAAATTGCACCTACTCAATTAGAAGATGTTGCTGAATTTTTTCGCACTTATAAAAGTTTAGAAGGGCGGGTCATAGTTATTGATGGGTGGAAAGAT
>QCJQ01000027.1 GCA_003215935.1 Prochlorococcus sp. AG-409-D09 | reverse complement strand
TATATTTGATATTGCACCACACTTGTTTTTTTGTTTTGCTTACATTAGTTCTTTGAACAATTTATAAGTGAGTAATTTTTGGCCTAAGAGACCTGAAGCAAAAGGTTTTTCTATAGAAAAACTAGCAAAAACATATAGGAATAGAATGTCTAAAAAGAATACTAATGAATTACAATCATATCCAGTTCTAAATTTTATATCTGATTCAAAGGAAACAAAAGAAGAATTAACTCAAAATTGTTCTTTAAGTAAACATTGGGCTAATAGATATTTTGATGAATATCGAGAAGCTTCTTGATATTAGACTTTTAAATTTTTATTCTTCCTTTTTCTTATTACTTTCTCTTTTCATATTCTTTGCTAAAGGAATTGTCGATAAGGCAAATGATATTACAAATATTATTATGATAGCAATAAGACTCCAGTAGACTAATGGGGATAAGTCTAACTCTCCAAAAGCAATTGCAATAGTTTCTTTCAAAATAAAAAAGTATATAATTTATTTTAAACTTTAATTTATTGATTTATCCTCTTAGAGGATATTCTTTTACAAAATTAATGATGTTCAAACATATTTCTTTTTACCCTCAATAGTTAATTTGTATACACCACCTTTTGGTCCAAGGAAAAGCATTTCTCCATTCATTTTTGAGCGCCCGAACTTGCTTAATCTGGCTCTATGGATATCAGCTTTTTCTCTTAGTTCTTCTTCGCTATACCAAGAGCCTATAGTGATATTGCTTTCTGGATCAGCTAAAAGTGAATTCTGGAATTCCTCTGAGAGCCTTTCTCGAAGATGAGATTTATTTCTAAATTTCTTTTTAAATCTATTTAGTAGATTTGGACGTTTTTGATGTCTTGAACTCTTATTGACTTTTAATACTAACAATGATGTAAAAGTCAAAAAGATTAATACTGATATTAAGGTTTCCATCCTGTTCAAGTTTATTGGCAATTTTATACGCTTAAAGAATATAAGCAGATTTTTATTTTCCTGCAAAGGTTATTCTAAATATGGTTACATTTTTAGCTAGAAGTTTGATTCCTAATATTATAAATTATCTTTTTATGATTTAATTATAATATCAAAGCCTAAGTTTGACTTTGTAGAAAGTATTTCTTTTTTTCTTAGTCCTTTTCTGAAGAATGATATTAGAATTAAAATTGATTCAAAGAATAAAAATATCCAACCAATAATAAGTATGATTATCTTTTCAGTTGTTTTTTTGTGTATACTCTGATCTTCTTGCTTATTATCTTTAATTAATAAAGACATATTTTTTGTTTTTTTCTTATTAAAAGATGATGATTTTATAGAGAGTAACCCTTTTTCAGTTTCCATGATTATAGGGCCCAAAAAAAGTTGAGGCATGTGCACCATAGTGTGCAGCTAAGCTTATTGCTTTTTCTAAACTCCATTTAGCTGCAAGACCTGTTGTTAGTGCTGCAGCAAAGCTATCACCACATCCATATGAATCTATTACTGGTTTCATGAGCTTTATAGAAGCGAATCTCCCTCCAGGTTGGCAGATTCCTCCTATTTCGCCTTCAGTTGAAATGATTATTTTTGGAGGATGCTTGAAGTTTTTTATATTTATTGCTTCATCAGGGTCAAGCCCACTCCCAACTAGAGCGTCAATTGTAATTTTGGACTCTTTGATAGCTTCTTCTCCGACTCTAGGAGTTGCCACAATTATTTTTGCTTTTCTACAAGCTCTTATTGTTTCTGCGTCGGCTGCCGTAATAAAAACCCCATCAAAATTTTTTAATTTCTCCCAAGGTAGTTGATCGTGAAATGATGGTTGAATTCTTTTACCTATTACTGTAATTGCTCTTTCTCCATTTTTATTGACAAAGCTAATCCCTTTTCTTGTGCGATCGTCTTTCCATGCAATTTTTAACTTTAGTCCTAATTGGGTAAGTCTTTCTGCGCTTTTTCTTCCTATTTCATCATCTCCTAAAGCTGTGAAAAAGTGAACTTTACTACCTGTTATTTGAGCCATTTTAACGGCTGCTACGGCCCCACCGCCTGCAGGTTCTTCTAAATACTCCTGTGAATGAGCAATTGCCCCAGGCTTGGGGATTTGATTTACTTTAAGAAATGAAACCCACTCAATATGTCCAATTACAGCAAGCTTTAATTTTGGTAATTTTGGTAATTCATCATATCTCCAAAGTTTCATTGGAACTTAAGCATTCTTAGAAAATCATATAAAACCATATGCCAATATATTGATATGATTGTAAAAATAAATTCTTATTTGGGATGTTTTCATCAAGTTTTATCTTGCGGTTAATTTACTTGATCTTTGCATGTGCGGGTGCCATTCTCCCAACTATATCAAATATTAAATTCATAAAATCGTATGGCCCTGGGTTTGATATTAATACTTTTATTTCAATGGCAAGTGCTAACCCTGCAGCAGAATCTTTATCTAGAGATTTATTTATAGGAGCTACAGTTGTGATTATTTGGATAATTTCTGAAACGCGACGATTGAAAATGAAAAATCTTTGGATTGTTCTTTTAAGCTCAGTTACAATTGCATTTGCATTCGCTGTGCCCTTTTTCCTTTATCTAAGAGAACTTAGATTGATCGAGCTAGAAAAAGAAGGATTAAAACTTAATATTTAAAATCTCTTTGAAATTAATTTATATTTAAAAGCAAATAAATTTAAGCAATTTTAATATATTTTACAAGCGGCAAAATGAAGATTGATATTAGAAATAATATCACCCAAATTAATAGTCCAGTTCCAGTCAAGTCAATTAAAATTCCTGTAGAAATAGGAGATATTAAAGAACTAATCCCAAAGCATTGAGAATATATTGATAATGCGACACCTCTATTATTTTTGTTGACAGATTGAATAATTACTTCGGATGCCGTTGGTAGAAAAGCTGCTAGTCCAATTGAAATGGGAATTAATGCTATGAATACAAATAGCAATCCTTCTGAAATTATATTTGAAATTATTAAAATAAAAGATCCAGCCATAAGATTATATATGCTGATATTTAGAGCGAAAATAAAACTTTTTTTTCTTAGCCAATTGCCTAGGGGCCACTGAAATATGACTAGTAAAATCATTTGAATTGTAAGAATTAAACCTACTTTCTGAGTATCTAATGGAGGTCTATTTATTCCGCCTACTGCAAGATCAATTGGAAAGCTACTTTGTGAAATTGAGATTATTGAAGTTACAAATATCGTTAAAATAAGAATTATTTTTAACTCTGAAAATAATTTATAAATTCTATTTCTTTTTATTGAAATATTATCTTTTTTGAAATTTATTTTATACTTAGTTATACAGTCTTTAAATAAGATATTACTTATTATCTTTAAAACTGCTAACATACTTACTAAATCTATAATAAAAATGAATCTCATGTTTATAAAAAAGGAGGAGAAAGAACCTATGAAAACCCCTATTGCTACTCCTAGAGCGTCAAATGTTTTAACTAATGCATAGCCTTTTCTTGATGAGAAGTTTTTGCTGCTAATTGGTACTGCTAATTCTACTGATGGCCAATAAATTCCTGTTGCTAAACCTAATAGAATTTGGCCTATTAAATAAGAAACAAAATCCGTTGAGAAAATTAGTAAAACATCAGAAATAATGGCTAAAATTGCAGCAATCTTTATAGGAATAGAAAAATTGATAGCTTTGTCTAGGTAAATACCAGTTACTATCCGAGATAGGATTCCTGAAATAGCTGCTGTTGTTACTCCGCAACCAATTTGAGTGGCTGTTAGCCCGATGTTATTGAATACTAAAGGGCTTAAATAGAGAACCCCTCCAGTTCCTATTGAAACTAGAAGTCGAGCTTTTGTAATTAACCTCAGTTCTCTGGGGAACTGTGCCCACCATTTAATCAAGGTTGACCTTGCTTTTCCCAAATTCACTACGAAGGGTAATTGCACTTGGGCTTTTCAGCAGCTTTGTTTATTTGCCTTTTCGCTCTGACTCTTTACATGCAGCAGAAAGATTCGAAGTTCATTTTGAAGAAATGTCTATACCAATCTCAATCAAGGAGTTAGTTGATTGGAGTCGTGACGAGCAAAAGCAGAATTCAGAGATTGCCTCTTGGTTAAAATTATTTGGATTAGAAGATAGAAAAGGTCTCACTCAATTTCTTAAAACTCCTTTAGTTAGAGATAAAAGTATGGCTCGTCAGATTTTGAAGAGTTGGGCAGGTCGAAAATTGCTTGATGAGGTTAGTGATCTTATTCGCTTAGATGAAGATAGTAGTGGGAGTGCAGTTTTTGATACGTTTGAAGTTCTTTTGGAAACTCAAAATGAAGTAACTACTTTAGATTTATTGAATTCACTTCCTGGAGAGGTGATTCATTTGGATTTAGATGGGTTAGTTCAAGTCGCAAATAATTGGAAAAAGGAGTTAAAGAGTCAACAGAAATTGATTGATGACCTGGCACTTCTTCTAAATGAAGATTCTGAAACTTTTATCAATTTGAATCATGAAGAAAACTTATTAAAAGAATTACGAGAAATTCAATATCAATTAGTTAAATTAGATGTATCGCATCGAAGAGATTCCTTAAATATTGAGATATGGAATCCTTCTATTGCTTACAAAAAAAGATCTAGTTGGATAGTTTTAATGCCAGGATTAGGTGGTGATCCTGACCATTTTCGTTGGTTAGCCAGAAGCCTTGCGCATCAAGGTTGGCCTGTGGTTGTGTTAGATCATCCTGGAAGTAATTCTAAGGCAATACAAGCTTTAATTGAGGGTAGTAAGCCTGTCCCAGGAGCAGAGGTTATTCTTGACAGAATCGATGATCTTCGAGCTGTAGTAGAAGCAAAGAAAGACGGTCAAATAGATATTCAAGGTACAAGACTTATTTTAATTGGACATTCTCTAGGGGCTTTAACCTCATTTATTGCTGCAGGTGCTTCTCCCTCATCAGAATTAGAAAAGAAATGCGAGAATATTTTAAATAATTTATCTTTATCAAATTTATCAGCTTTATTACAATGCCAATTCGTAGATATTAATATTTCTGATAATCAAAAGATTGATGAAATAGAATTAATTGTTGGAATTAATAGTTTTGGAAGTATCTTATGGTCAAATACTTTTAAAGCACAAATAAACTCACCTGTTTTATTAATAGGTGGAACTTTTGATTTGATTACACCAGCAATTTCAGAGCAATTAGGCCTTTTTTCTTCTACCAAGTCACATCCTTTTAGTAGAATATTGATCGTTGAAGGAGCAAGTCATTTTTCGCCAATTCGTGTAGAAAATCAGTTGAATCAGAAGTCAGGAGAGGATCTGTTTCAACTAGGCGAATCTTTAGTAGGTATTCATCCGCTCTCTGTTCAAAGTTTATTAGCTGAAATTATAGCAAAATTTATTAATGACTTTGAACTTAATAAATCTATCCCGGCTCTTAGTAATCAAGTGAAGGGTGATCTAAATTTTCATATTTTAGATCTTAAAAATGTAAAAAATATACTCCGAAATTAATAACGAACTCTGGGATCAATGAACGCAATGATTATATCAATTAACAAGCTTATTATCACTACTATAAAGGCTATTATGACAACTATCCCTTGTACAATCGGATAATCTCGCTGATCTATTGCTTCCTTTAAGACTAAAGCAATTCCAGGCCATGAGAATGTTATTTCTATTAATAGTGCTCCGCCAATTAGGGATGCAATAGTTAGTCCAGCAATAGTTAGTACTGGTAGTAATGCATTTGGTAATGCATGCTTTGTTATTATTTGACGATATTTGATTCCTCTACTTTTCGCTGCTTCTATATAGTCTTTATTTAGTGTTTTCTCAATACTCATTCTTAGAGAACGACTAAAGATCCCACTTAATAATATTCCTAGAGTACTTGCAGGTAAAATTAAATATCTTAGAGTTCCTTGAAGAGCTTGCAAGTTTTGACTTAAAAGACTATCTAGTATGAGAAACCCTGAACCTTCTGGCTGGGTTAAACTTGGTGGAAATCTCCCACCTATTGGCAGCCATCCCAATGAGACTGCGAATAATAATTGTATTAATATTGCTATCCAAAATGGAGGGATGGCATAAGTACTTATCCCGTAGACTCTTCCGATAAAGTCAATATTTCCCCCAGGTTTTCTTATTCCGCTAAATCCAACTATAATGCCAATTAAAATAGCGATAATCAATGCACTAATACTTAACTCTAAGCTAGCAGGTAATGCTTTCGAAATGATTTTTAAGACTGGTTCTTGAGTGTTAAGAGCTTCCCCTAAGTTCCCTTGAATTAATTGCTTTAAGAAATGTAGATATTGATTTAATATAGATTGATTTAAGCCAAGTTTATCCCTTAATGCTTCACGAGCAATTGCATTCGCTCGAGTTCCTAAGATTGCATCAACTGGATCTCCTGGAGCTATTCTTAAAAGAAGAAAAACCATACTTGATATAAGCCATAGCATTATTGGAGTTAAAATTAGTCGAGTTAATGTATATTTTAGAAGGTTTATTTTTCTACTCATTCTTTAATTCTCTTAAGAAGATCCATTCGTATGAGACCGTTGGCTTCGAATTGTGGCTTAGTTATATTAATTTGTGACCATGCTCGTGGTCTTACAATCCATATAGGTATATAGGCAAAACCTTCTAAGGCCATTTTTTCTAGATTATTTAGCGTTTCTAATCTTTTTGGACCTATTTCCCTTTCACTATCATTTAAAGCTTGTTGAATATCTTCGTTACCCCAAAAGCTTCCACTGAAAACTGCTTCTCCATCTAAACATTTTTCATTTATTATTTTGTTGCAACTTAGAAGAGGAGAAAGATAAGCTTCTGGGTCTGGATAGGATCCTGTCCAATCAAGAATAACTGTAGTAAATGACCCTTTAGATAATTGTTTATATACAGTTGTTGACTCAACTCCTTCGGGCTTTACTGTAATGCAATCTGAAAGATCTTTTCTGATTTGTTCTTTCCATGTAAGTGCAAGTAATTTATCTGCAGGTACATTTGACCGAAAAGTTATAGGTATAATTAGTTTTTCACCTTTGCAATATCCTATTTCGGCGAGTAATTTCTTTGCTTTTGATATATTGTACTTTGGCCATATTGGTTGACTATATTTATTTAATGTTGGTGGAATAATTGATCTAAGCGGTTCTCTTAATTGAAAACTAACTTTTTTACTTATTAGCTCTCTATCAAAAGTATATGCTAGAGCATTCCTTGTTAAGATATTGTTTAATGGTGCTATATCACTTCTTAAAGTTATATACCCAATTTCTATTGCTGATCCAACTCCTTCATTTAAAAGTTTCCTCTTTGTTAATCGACTTAAAGCAAGAATTTGAATATCTTCTAGCGAATTGGATAATAGGACATCCACTTCCTTTGTTCTGATTGAGCCAAATAGTGAGCTTGAATTATTTAAACTAATAAAATTAATACCTGAGTTTAATGGCTTTTTACCCCAATATTTATCAAAGGGGGTTATTTTTTGATGCTGTTCTTGAAAACTTGATAATTTATAAGGACCTGTTCCTATGAAATTTTTGTTTAGAAATTTATTTTTATAATTAGAATACGAATCAGGAGATAATGGTGTTAGATTTATTGAAGTTAATAAGCCAACTAGAGAAGAAGATGGCCTCGTTAGATTGATTCTTAATAGATGTGTTGAAGGTGTTTCTATGTTTTTAATTCTATCATTTATTAAATAATTTAGTGTGCCTATTTCAGCAAATCGTTCAATACTGAATTTCATTGACTTAGCATTGAAAAATGTATTATCATGAAAAAATACATTTTTCTTTAGTCTTATATCTATAGTAAGCCCCTCGTTTCTTATTTCGGGCAGACCATCTGCTAATTGAGGTATAAGTAATCCATTATTATCGACTTTGTAAAGAGTATCTCCTAATGCACTTATTAGCTGAAGTGTGCGCATTGTATTTGCTTGAGCAGGATCAAGTGATTTGATTTTTCCTGCACCAGCAATAATTAAATCTTCACTATTTCGACTTGGTGCGCATGAAGATTGAATCAGGATTAAATAAAATAGTGGGATCGAACATAGTAGGTTTAATATTTTTCTATTGATATGATTTATTGCAAATATTTTCAATTTTATTGTTATTTTTTAGGATTCTAATTCTACTTGTTGAATAGAGATTTCAAATACAGGACATCCTTTTTCTAAAAGAGGCCATTGTCTTACCCAACATTTTTGATGTTTATTGTCAATTCCTACAACTTGAAAAAGATTTTTATTGTTTCTTAGATGAATACAGTCACCTTGGCTAATGCTATTTAATGTTTTTGGAATTAAGCTTTGTTTTGAGGCCATAGAATTTTCTATTATGTAGAAAAGGGACTAGTCTTACTCAAATAGAACTTGCTATTAATATAAGAAATAGCAAAATTAAAAAGAATTTGCCATTTTTGCTGGTATTTAAAGACAACCGAGTTGAGAGGCTATTTGCAAAACATCTGATAAACCTTTTATTTGATTAAGTGACTTTTCTATTTGGCCTCTTTTTACTTTATGGGTGATAATTACTATCTCTGCTCCTTTTTCGCTGGCGTCGAATTGCACGATTGATTCTATAGAGACATGATTTTTTCCGAAAATGCTTCCAATAGCTCCTATCACTCCAGGACTATCATTTGTGATTACACGCAAATAGGTTTTTTGAATGATATCTTTTTGATTGACTAGATGACATTCTCTCCAGCTTGCGGCGGAAAGAAGAGGATCTAGTGAAGTTGCTTCCCCTTTATTATTTATTTTAATTCCAGCAATATTTAAAATATCAGCTACTACCGCTGAAGCTGTAGGGCCAGAGCCAGCTCCAGGGCCATAAAACATTACCTCACCAATGGGTTCCCCTTCTACAAGAATTGCATTATTTACTCCATTAACGCCCGCAAGAGGATGATCATTAGAAATTAACGTTGGCTCAACCCATAAAGCTAAAGGAAGGGATTGATTTCTTTCTTTTAATTGCTCTACACGTTCAGCTATAGCAAGTAATTTTACTCCATATCCCAGTCTGTTTGCATATTTTACGTCTATTTCCTCTAATTTATTGATCCCTTTGGTAGTTATTTCTTCTCTTTTAATTACTCCTCCAAAGGCTAGTCCACTAAGTATTGCAATTTTGTCCGCAGCATCAAGCCCTTCAACATCCGCTGCAGGATCAGCTTCTGCATATCCTAGGTCTTGAGCATCCTTAAGTACATTTTTATAATTTGCTCCTTCTTTTGCTATCCGAGTAAGTATGTAATTTGTTGTTCCATTTATGATTCCACTTACTTTTTTGATTCTATTTCCTCCTAATGATTGTTTTAGAGGTTCAATAATTGGAATACCTCCACCAACGGCTGCTTCAATAAGCACGTAAACACCTGCGCTATTAGCTGCCTTAGCTATTTCATCACCATGACGAGCTATTACAGCTTTGTTTGCTGTTACAACGGATTTCCCAGAGTTAATTGCTCTAAGAATTAAGCTTCTTGCAGGTTCAATACCTCCCATTACTTCGACGACTATTTGAACCTCAGGGTCGTCAATTACTTCTTTTGGCTCTGTTGTCAATTTTTCAGGAGAGATATTAATAGATCTTTTTTTACTTATATCTCTTACAGCGACTCGCATTACTTCAAGATTTGATACTAATGGATTTCTTCCTTCTGATGTTTCTATGATTTTTAAAACTCCTGCACCTACTGTTCCTAAGCCAAGTAGCCCTATCCCAATAGTTTTACCCATGATAAATGCTTGATTTATTTATCTTGACTCTATTAATTAGAGCAAGACGAAATTAAAGAAAGGTTCTTTGCTTGGTTCTTCATTTTCAGAAGAATATTAAAGAATCCATTAGCCCTTGATGGAGTAAGGCTGGAATTCAACCCGGTTTCATTAATAAAAGCTGGGTCAAGGGCCATTACTTCTAAGGGGGTAAGTTCATTAAGACCTTTGATTAAGAAAGCTAATAAACCTTTAGTGATTAAAGCATCTGAATAGCCTTTCCAAGTTATTTTCCCATCATAAAGTTCTCCTAATACGTAAACTTGAGAAATGCAGCCTTTTACTTTATTTGGCTCAGTCCAGAATTCTTCTGCGAGAGGTGGCAACCCTTTTGCTAACCAAAGAATATATTCATACCGTCGACGTGGATCTGTTGTTGACTTAAGTCTGCTTATCATTTCGGATAGGCTTTTTATTTCCTCATACTCTATTTTTTTAGATGTTTGATTTTCAGGCATTAGGTCTACTAATTAAAAATTACCTAGCAATTCAAATTATATAGATTTCGTGAAACCTTTTTCTGTAATAAATCCATCAAATGGAATATCCCATACATCTTTAGGTAAAGGCTTGTTAGAAAAACAAGTATGTGAAATGATTACATAAGATGGAATTGAACGCCAGCTTTTTTCTTTTCGAAGAATGTCAAAGAATCCACCTCCATAACCTAATCTTATTCCAAATTTGTCAATAGATAATGCAGGTACAAGTAATGTAGAAATTTCGCTAGGGTGTAGCTCTCTTTCATTTAATGGAGCTGGGATACTATGAATATCTTTCTTTAGAGTGTTATTTAACCAGGGGTGATAAGAAAGGTGTTTATTTTTTCTACTTGCTGGAAGAGCTAGTTTTATATTTAGATGTTTTTTGAGATCTCTTACGTCGACTTCTCCTTTGATTGGCCAATAAATTCCAATGTATTTATCCTTTAAAATATTAGATTTATTTTTTTCTTGAATAAATAAAAGTACTTTTTTGAAAACCCTTAGTTGTTGATCTGAAAGAACTTTGTTTCTTTTTTTACTATAAATTAATCTTTGCTCCTGTTTCGTGTTAGAAGTAAGTAATTCATTCATAAAGTCTTTCTTTAGATTTTATAGGGTTTAGATTAATAATTTATCTAAGAAATAATCCTGTTAATGCGATTGCTAATGCATCTGCAGCATCATCTGGCTTAGGAGGTGAATTTAAATTTAATTCTTGCATAACTGCATCTAGTACATCATCTTTATTTGCTTTTCCTGATCCAGCTATTGCTAGTTTTATTTGCATTGGTGAGAACTCAAGTATTGATAGTTTCGATTTTGATAATGTCATTATTATTACACCTCTTGCTTGCACTATATTAATAGTATTGTTTGATCTGTAAAAGAAGAATTTCTCTACGGCGGAAATGTCTGGGTTCCATTTATTGATAATTTGGTTTAGATCTTCTGCGATTTCTATAAGCCGTTCACCTTCTGTTGATTCTTTTTCAGTTTTTATTATTCCACAATCCAACATTGTTAATTGATTATCAATATTATCTATTACCCCATAACCAACTCTTGCTAATCCAGGGTCTATTCCTAATATCCTCAAAGGTTTAACTTATAGCTGCTAATTCAAAATCAGATACATTTATTGCTTCATCTTTTTCGAATATTTTACAAAAGGCTTTAATTACTCTATCTCCAGAATCAATTTGCTCCAAAGGATCTTTTCTGAGTCGATGTCTCAGGGAACAAGAAACTACTCTTGCAATATCTTCTTCTGAAACATCTGTTCGTCCTTCAAATGCTGCCAATGCTCTTGCGGATCTATTAGTAACAATATCGCCCCTAAGTCCATCAACATCTAATTCACCGCATACTGCAGAAATTTTCAATCTGAGATCTTCGTCTATGGTTACTTCTTTAAGTCTATTTTGTGCCTGAATAACTTTTTGTTGTAATGCATCTTGAGTAGATTGAACTGATGAGCTAAATGCTTCTGGATCGCTGTCAAATGATGTCCTCTGATCAACAACTTGTACTCTTAGCTCTGCTTCTCTAACTGTTCTAACTTCTACACTCATTCCGAATCTGTCGAGAAGTTGAGGTCTAAGTTCACCTTCTTCAGGATTACCTGATCCAATAAGTACAAACCTTGCAGGATGTCTTACAGAAACCCCTTCTCTTTCAACTGTATTCCAGCCTGAAGCTGCTGAATCAAGAAGAACATCGACTAAATGATCATCTAAAAGATTAACTTCATCTACGTAGAGTAAACCTCTATTTGCTTTTGCTAATAGACCTGGTTCGAAAGCTCTTACGCCTTCGCTTAATGCTTTTTCAATATCAATTGTTCCACAAAGACGATCTTCTGTTGCTCCTAATGGAAGGTCAACCATAGGAACTTGTTTCTCTTCAGTGGAAAGTATTTCCCCACTATCTAGTCTTTGTCGTACATCACTACTTTGAAGATCAGGATCATTTAAGCAACTATTGTATTGGTCACCTTCTACAACATCTATCGCAGGTAATAGATCTGCAAGTGCTCTAATTGTTGTTGATTTGCCTGTCCCCCTATCTCCCATGATCATGACTCCTCCTATTCGTGGGTCGATGACATTAAGGAGAAGTGCTAACTTCATTTCTTCCTGACCAATCACAGCAGTGAAAGGGAATACTCTGCGCTTCCTAGATGAACTCACTGGATTATCTCTGAGGTTATTCTGGATTGTTTCATAAAATAGGTCTCTTGGAATTTCATTGGTTTAAAACTCAGAAATAAATCTGATTCTTTGGATAATATTAACTTCTATCTTAACTAATTTTCTTATTGAGCTTGATGTTTAGATGATATGTAAGGAATCATGGCTGAAGACATTTCCCTAATTAGGTTTGTAGAGCGTGGATCATTAAAAGGTCCCTTTACAATGAAACCAGCAATAGCTCTTTTATTGTTAGGCATCTGTATTAAAGCTATATCAGAATATGAAATTCCTATGTCTCCAGTTTTATTATAAACTCTATACCCTTTAATAAGCAGTTTATAATCAATATTTTTTAATTCTATTTTAGACTTTTCTAAACCTTCTAAGATTCCTCCGGGAATAAGCTTATTTGTTTTTGATGTGCTAAGTGTTTCTCTGAAAAGATCTCTTGATCTTTTACTCAATATATTTGTTGTTTCTCCTAAGTTAATAGTTTTCACAAGATCTAAAGAACTTGTCGAGTTAGTTCCAGCTAAATCTGGCAATAAACTTCTTAATTTAGTTGAGTTTAATCCTAACTTTTCAAGACTATTGTTTATAAAAGTGATTCCTCCTAATCGTCTAATTAATATATTGGTTGCTGTATTATCGCTTACTCTAATCATTTCTGTTACTATTTCATATATTGGAAATGAATTCCCTATTTGTTGATACGCCATCCATCCTGCACCACCAGCGACATCTTCTCTAGTTAGTTCTATTTTTTCATCCCAGAAAAGATCTCCTTTATCTATCATCTGAAGAGCTAAAAGTAATATCGGAACTTTTATGCTGCTAGCTGCAGGAAATGATTTCATTGCTTCATGACTAGCATATTTTCCTTCATCGATTAGAAATAAATAGCCTGATGATTGAAGTTCAGGGTGTTTATCTGTTAATGATTTCCATTTATTACTTAGTTTAACTATTTCATCCTCACTATTACTATTTTCAATTTGATTTTTCCATTCTCCAGGTTTGATAAGTTGAATCTTGCTCCGTGAGGATAAATGTAATGGTGTAAATATTTTTAAAAAAGAGCCAAATATCACTCCTAAGCCAATACCTATAAGAATTAGGTTTAATAATTTTTTTGCAATTCTATTTATTTTAATCATATTTCATGGAGGAGAAATTTTATTAAAAGGATATTTTATAATTATATATTACCTTTGTTGATGGCCCATCTTATTTGTCTTACAACTCCTCTAATTAAGGCGACTTCTTCAGATTTTATGTCTGCTCTTTGCAATAATCCCTTGAATTTTGACATTCTTGCTTTTGAAGTATGCTTCATTAAAAAACCAATTTCTAATAAAATATTTTCTGCATCCTTTAGACAATTGTCTAGTTCTTCTGCCTTAGCAAGATTGAATGAGGTTTTTGACTTTGAAATTGGATTTAAACCTTTAGACTTTTGGTATTCATATAGAACAATTGCAACTGCATGAGAAAGGTTCAACGATTGATAATTACTGAACTGGTTAAGACTAATTATTCTCTGAGCGCATAGTAGTTCTTCATTGGTTAAGCCTCGATCTTCTCGTCCAAAAACCATTGCAATAGGTTCATTGTGATCAGAGGAGGTTTTTTTGATCCATTCGAAAACTTCCTCTGATTGATGAAGGGGTATGTCTCCATGATCCATTCTGCCTGCGGTTGCTATTACTTGACGGCAGTCTGAAATAGCTTCGATCAGTGTTGAATATTCCTTGGCTTTCTCTAGAAGATTTAATCCCTTCATTGCCATTTTTTTTGTTTCAAGTGATTTGATATCACATTTTGGAGAAACTAAACGTAATTCTTCAATTTCAAAGTTTTCGCAAAGCCTTGCTACGCTTCCAACATTAATATTTCCAGATGGTTCAACCAGAACTACAACTGCTTTCTTGAAATTCACGTTTAATTTAGAGAATGCATATAGGCCAAAAGATCTGCCATGGATTGAGATTCAATTTCGAAACTTGGCATTGGTGGGGTTAGTCCTTTTACTACTTGGTTAATTATTTCTGGATCGCTAAGTCTATATGTCACCCTATGCAGATCTGGCCCTACTAACCCTTGAGCCGTAATCCCATGACATCCAACGCAATTCATTCGAAAAAGACTATTGCCAGTTTCAATAGAACCTTGGATAGTAAGAGTTTCTTGAACAAAGGTATCTGGATTCCATTCGTAAAGCCAAAGGAATATTAATAGGCTTGAGGTTAATAGAATCAGAACTATTCTTCTAAGGAAGATAGCTTTGCTTTCTTTTGAAATTGCAGCTGTTGATGACGGTTCCGTCACGAAGTCCTCTATGGCATGAAACAATTGTGATTGATATTCTGATTCATTGAGAGAAAATGATTGAACCACTTCTTTGTGGAATTGTTTTGGGTCTTGTACCCATAACTTTGTTGGGACTTTTTGTTAGTGCTTGGAATCAATACCGTCGGAGCAATGCTATGCCAGATTGGGAGTAAGAAAAAGTAGTTCGCTTTTGCCATATTTACGAGTGTCAATTATTGACCAGTCATTGTTGATGTTAAGAGAATCGTTTGCAGCATGCTCGCAAATAACTATAGATCTTTGTTTGAGCCAATCTCCAAGTAAAAGGTTTTCTAAAATAGTAGAATAGATTTTAAATTTATAAGGGGGGTCGATGAATATAAAATCAAAGGCAAAGTCATCACTAACATTTTTTTTGATATAATTTGAAGAACTTTTAATTACTCCTTTCTTAAGGGTTTTAACTACATCCCGACATAAGACATCTATCTGTACTTCAAGATTTAATTGAGATGAAATGTTGTAAAGATTATCTTTACATACTTTAGCTGTTTGTTTATTTATCTCTATCGCTAATATTCTTTTTGCTCCTTTTTGGATTGCTTCACACCCTATTACTCCACTACCACTAAATAAATCTAGCCAAGTTGAATTATATATCTTGTCTCCAAGTTTATTAATTATTGCTTCTCTGACAATCGAAGTTGTAGGTCTTGTCTTAAGCCCTTTAGGGCTTTGAATTTTTTTCCCGCCTAGTAGCCTTAAGTTCCCTTTAAAATGCATTTACTGTTGATGTTTTAGCCAGTTCAACCAGTTGCCTAATATTTTTTGGCCTGAATGACTCGACTTTTCAGGATGAAATTGGCATGCTCCAAAATTATCTTTCCAAACAATTGCAGTCAATTGGTGTATGCCATAATTAGCAGTTGCCGCAAGCTCATTTTTATTTTTAGGTATTGCGGAATAAGAATGAACGAAATACATCCATAATGGCTCAGGTTCATTATTAAATAGAGGACATTGATTATGTTTCTTTAAAAGAGACCAGCCCATATGTGGAATTCTTTCAGTATCTACTGCTGGTAATTTCTCAACATGTCCTTTTAGTAATCCGAGTCCCTCAGATTGACCTTCATTACTTGACTCAAAGAGCAATTGTAAACCAAGACATATTCCTAATAATGGTTTGCCATCGTTAACCCATGATTTTAAATCTGGAATTAAACCTGTTGAATTTAGGTTTTTCATAGCAGGATCAAAGGCTCCAACACCAGGAAGTATTAATGCGTCTAAATTAGTTAAATCTGATGGACTTCGTATTAGTTTTACAGGGTTGTTGAGCCTTTTAAAGGCTTGTTGAACAGAGTGTAAATTCCCCATCCCATAATCTATTAATCCAATGCTATGAAACACTTAGATTCCTGGTTGGAGTTAATCTATAATACTTCTTTATTTGATAGATATAATTTTTATGGGCTTAGAAAAATTATAAATGTTTGGAGATAGTGCCAGAAAGAGTTGCTTTTGGAACAGCCCCGACGACAGTATCAACTTTTTGACCTCCTTTGAAAATCATTAATGTTGGAATACTCCTGATTCCATATTGACTGGCAACATTGGGATTTTCATCTGTATTGAGCTTGAAAACTTTTATTTTTCCTTCAAAGTCTTTAGATATCTCTTCAACTATGGGGGCAACCATTCTGCAAGGCCCACACCAAGGTGCCCAGAAATCTACTAGAACAGGCACATCACTTTGGAGTACATCCAGCTCAAAAGAGGAATCGGTTACTGCTGCAGCGCTTGACATACTTTGATTGTTTTATTAAGTGGAATATAGCAGTAATATTTTGCCTGAAAAAGCTTTTAGCGCTACTACTTTTATGAACTTTCAAGATTTCTTGACTGATTCTATGCTGATTAATAAAGCCCGACAATGTCGGGTGGATATGTGTGAGGAGTGTGAGAGATGAACTCTCACATACAAATAATAACTTCCATTTTTATATAGTTTTTAGATTTGTTCTAAGAAAAAATTATTTACCCATTCCCAATTGTTGTGCTTTTTGGTACACCTTGCCCTCAGTCAGAAGTGATGGGGCAATGACAACTTCAACTTGATGCATTTCTTTTAACGTTTGAGCACCAAGAGTACCCATTGAGGTTTTAAGTGCCCCTAAAAGATTATGTGTCCCATCATCAAGCAAAGCTGGGCCTTTTAAAATTCTTTCAATAGAGCCTGATGTACCTACTTTAATTCTTGTTCCTCTTGGAAGTACTGGGCTTGGGGTAGCCATTCCCCAATGAAAACCATTCCCAGGAGCTTCTTTAGATCTAGCTATGGGAGACCCGATCATCACAGCATCAGCTCCACAAGCGATGCATTTAGAGATGTCTCCTCCTGTGATAATTCCTCCGTCAGCAAGAATCGGCACATATTTTCCACTTTCTTTTTGGTAATCGTTTCTGGCGGCTGCACAGTCAACCACAGCAGTGGCTTGTGGTGTGCCTATACCTAATACTCCTCTTGAAGTGCAGGCTGCTCCTGGCCCGATTCCTACTAGTACTCCTGCGGCGCCAGCTCTCATTAGATCTAGTGCGACTTCATAAGTAACACAATTCCCAACAACTATTGGGATATCAGTGTTTTTACATAATTCTTGCAAATCAAGGTTTTTATGCCCTTCTTTACCTAAATGTTCGGTAGAGACAACCGTTGCCTGTAGGAAAAAAAGATCAGCCCCAGATTCTTTTATGACTTCTCTGAATTTCATTGTAGCTACAGGTGTTCCGCTTACGGCAGCAATACCTCCTCGATCCTTTATTTCATAAATTCTTTTTTTGATTAATTCTGTTTTTATTGGTTGTTTATAAATTTCTTGCATTAAAGGTACAAAATTAGTTTTATC
>QCJQ01000026.1 GCA_003215935.1 Prochlorococcus sp. AG-409-D09 | reverse complement strand
AAGCATTCGATTATTACTAATTTCGTTTTTCCTTTAAATCAACAAGGTTTTGACTAATTATTGAAGCTGATCCGCCATATGCCTCTATTCAGAATTGGGAGACAGTAACTAAATAAACGAAGAGAATTAAATTAATAAACGAATTTGAACTAAAATGTTTCAGTTCTGGAGTTAATATCAACAAAAAATAGCTCCAAAGAAAATGTCAGAGTTTATAAAAAAATATGCCAATGGGCTTTAACAAAATGAAACCCCTTTTCCTACTCCTATCCTTGATAAGTAGCGTCAGTGCATTCAGTGCCGAGGAGATAAACATAACAGCACACAAAAAATGTAAATTAAGGAGCGGTAATGATTACAAAGACTGCTATATTTACTATTCTAGAATTGAGAAAAAAAGAATTAAAAGTGATTCTTCTTTGATGAAGTCAGATCTACCCTTAATAAATAGTCTACGTAATTATGGAGAACCAACTGCTTATATAACCGACAAGCAATTTTTAAGGCTTCATTTTAAATTAATGTATGCCTATTGGCATAATATTGCTAAGAAAAGAGGCTCTACCTTACCTCCACCAATATTGCGATTAGACAGTGGATATCTTATAGGTTGTGGGAAAAAACCAATTTCTAAATACCCAAATATTTATTGCACTGAGTCAAGTGAAATTACAATTGATCCAAGACCATTAATTAAAGGCTTAACGGATAAAAAAAATCTTAATTTAAGCTATCTTAGCTTAGCAATTTTATCTCATGAATTTGGTCATCATGTAAATCATCATATTGGCAGAGAAAAGTATCTTAATAATGAAGAAAATGAAGCTGATTGGAGAGCTGGAAAGTATTTTGCTTATGCAATATCTAAAAATTTAATACCTTTAAAAGGATTAACAAAAAATGCAAATCTATTTTTTAGTATTGGAGATTTTCATATGCTCTCAAAGCATGACAACCCAAAAAATAGATTTAATGCTTTTATGAAAGGTTTCAACGATGAGTCTATGGGGGTTGGAACTATTACTGACGGATGGCTCCAAGATACCAAGGAAACCTTTTCAAGAAGGGATCACAGAAAAAGCAATTTTAAAAGTGAGACATTGTATTTTGATGTTTTTAGATTTGAAATTGAAAGAGGTAGACAAGTTGCAGGCAATATCATTGCTGGTGTAATTGGTGCCATAAACTGTTCGCAAGGGACTAAAGAGGAATGTGCTAATTCGTTGCTTATTCAAGGGCAAGCAAAACCAGAAGGTTGGTTCAGAGAGAGAAAATTAATTCTTGACTGTCAAAACAAAATCTTTGATGTTAAAGGTGATGGGTTTAAACCTCAACAAATCAGTGCAGATCGCAAAGGTCAAGCTCAATACTTATACAAGAGGTATTGCTAAGTCTTTTCTCAAGAAATTCCTTGATTTTCTATCCGTAGTACTAAATAATATTTTTTGTATCCAAGAAAAATTGATAGTTTAAGAGCGAAATATTTTTTCTAACCTTTTCTTTGTTATTTCCATTTGATCTTCTTTCTTCTGCGTTGACCATTGCCCCCATTTATCAACATCCATAGTTCGCCCTTTTTTTATAGTGAGTCTTATCCACCAAAATTGAAGAATTACAAAGCATAATCCAAGAAAAAGAAGTTCAAAAGTTCCTTGTTTTAGCATTGATTGTAAATTTTCTTAGTGACAATAATTGATAATTAGTTAATTTGAATCCTTTCTACCATATTTAATCATTACCACTGGTAAGCCAATCGTAAAAGAAATCCCTATAAAAAGAATAAAAATTCCCTGTGAAGATAAAATATCAACACCATTTCCAGATTGCAGCAAAAACATTTTTTTAATTCATTTGATTTTGTTATAACGTCTTTCTCCAATGTTTGAAAAGAGGAACAGTCCATTAAATCAATAAAAAAAAGGAACTTCTGAATAAATTGGCAGCGAGTATAATCAAACTTCTTATTTCTATAGTCTATGACAAGAATGAGTAGTTGATCATTCGAATTTCAAATAAAATCTAAGATGACTTAGCATCAAACGTCTATATTTTTGCAGAGTCAAGCCTAACGAGATTGTTATTACAGAATAATTCTTTATATGAAAAAACATCGTATAACAATATTAGAAACTAATTCTCAGATGAGTACTAGAGCAACACCCAATATTGTAGTTATGGTTAGAGCTAAGGTTTTCCAGTCAAAATCTTCTCCTTCCGCTCTTGCAAAGAAAAGAGAGATAATTGGCGAAGTGCTCAAAAGTGTCCAACCTAATCCTATCGGTAATAGTTTGAAGACATATTGCTGAAATAATATTCCTATATTTGTACCCAAAAATGTTGCAAATACAAGTCTGATCTTCCTCTCAAAAGACAATTCTGTAATTGAATTAATTAAATCATTCCTCATAAAAGGAAGTAATGAAATAATACTACCAAATAATCTAATTTCTGTACTTTGAAAAGGTCTCAAGTCAGAATTTATTAGAACTAGTCTCGATAAAGTTGCCGCACTCACAGCACATAACACAGAAAGGAATGCAAAAATAAATCCTAACTTTTTTTCTTTCTCAACTGTTCCAAGTTTATACTCAACAGTCTTATCTAGAGCTACACCTATCAATGAAAAAGTTACTATCATAGTGCCCACCCAAGATTTCAAAGAAAGTATCTCATGCAATAAGATTGAGCCCAAAAGTGTTGCAATAACAGGAGAAAAAGCTTCTACAGTAAGAGTTCGTCGGGTTCCTAACTTTTTTAATGACATTATATAAAAAGTATCACCTATAGAAATTCCAATAATTCCACTTAATAAAAGAATTAATATCTCCTGAAGATTGTGTTGAAAATCAAGAGTTAATATTACTGGTGAGAATATTAAAAATGCAATTATATTTTTTGTGATATTTATCTGGGAAGCAGATAAATATTTTGTCTGTTTTCTCCATAAGTAACAAGCATATGTCCAAGAACTTGCTGCACCTAATGCAAAAATAATACCAAACAAAGCTTAATTCTCTAACTCTTCTTTTTGATTGATCTTAGTTCCACTAATTTTACTCTTTACAGAAGATGAGCTAATCACATCTCTCCAACTCAAAGCAGGAAAATGAAAAATGTTAATTACAAGCATAAATAGAAATGTTAAAAATATTTTTATTATAATTCTCAATTCAAAAAAATCCTAAAAGAGATTATTTAGATGACTGGACATCAATAAAGCTTAAGCACCAATCTGACTAGTTTTTAGTTCGCACTCGCTAGGTGGATCTCAGCTCTTCTTCATAAAAATAATATGAGAAGCAAAAACCTCAACAACTTCTTTGTTTTTCACTCTCTATAAGGACAAAAATCAATATGCTTAGGAACTTGAGCTTCAAAAATTAGTAATGCTTGATATACCTCTGGAGTTAAGTATTCCATCTTGCTGGCTTGAATCTTTTGAACTGAAAACCTCTTTTTTAAAAATAAAATCCTTTTTTTAAAAAAAACAAAGATGAACATAAGCACCTTCAACTTGTTATTGTTATACCTACCTTGCACCTTGATGCAATGAGTCAGAACTACCATTCGCATATTAAAATTTCTAAGCTTTTTGACTCATTACCAAAAATAAATTCTCAATCATAGAATCTTTTTAAAAAGCCTCAAAAAAGCAAGTTGGAATGAGAAGCAAAGTTTTCTTCATTATTTAAGATGGCCACAAATTTATTAATCTCAAAAAGCAAAATAACCAATGCAAATTAATCTATTGAAAAACAACTAGATTTAATAGAATTAACTACTAATCACTTTAAAAGGAATCATTTATTTTTCGAAAATCAAACTGTTTTAAAACATCTAGAGTTATAACCTTCAAAGTACTTGATTCCGTTGCTTCCAAATTTACCATAGGTGCCATTCCATCATCATAAGCTTCTTTCCATCTAGGTGCACATAAGCACCAATGATCCCCAGCCTTTAATCCTGGGAAGTTATATTGAGAAATTGGTGTAGATAAATCGTTACCTTGTGCCTTGCTGTAAGTAAGAAATGATTGCGTCATAACAGCACAGACAGTATGCATACCCAAATCTGTAGGGTCTGTTTTACATATGCCGTCTCTGTACCATCCAGTCATAGGATTGCAATTGCAAGGCTGAAGATCAGTTCCAAGAACATTTTTAAATTCCATAACTTCTATTCTCCATAAAAATGAATTCTGCATCAACAATCAAAAATAGACATGACACATAAAGAAACCAATGAAGAAAGAAAAAAGCGCTTCACAGAAATGTCTAGTGTGGAAAGAAAAGCCCTTATTAGAAAAAAGATGCAAATTGCAGGATTACAAGAAGGGACGGGGGTCCCAGGGAAAGACTTATCTTCATATAAAAACAATGAGATCTGGGATCTTATTCAAGTAACCAGTTATTTCCCAGAGATGCAAACTAAGGCAAACAAAATAAAAACAAAAACTTCACACAAAAAGAAGTCATTAATTACTTGGATACTGATAGCAATAACTCTTGCAGGTGGAATTATTTTGTATTGCAAGCAATATCCATCACAAGAAATAAGAAGAGAAATATCCGTGAATGGAGTATTTGCTGATTAAGTTAGCAAGAGCGTCCTTATAATTAAATTATTCAATTAAAGTAGAAATAGCCTATTAGGCTCGTAAAGAAGTAATCTGAAAGAACATACACTTTCCGAAGTAGAGGAAGTAAAAAGCTGATCAAATTTGATAAGCAAATAAATTAAAGTACTTCCCTTAAAAGTTATTCTCACAGAACATCTCACACAATCAAAATGTATCAAGAACTCACTGCCGAAGATGCCAGGAAAGCCCAAAAAGAAGCGGAATGGGCTTATAACAATGCAATGGAAAAGTTCTACTATTCCATGTTAGAAGTTGTATTCTTAAAGATCAAGAGTCATCTCAGTGCTGAGGGATTAAAAAAAGTTATTATGCTAGATAAAAAAAGAAGCAATAATGAGAATTTAGGCATTGAATTTAGTCAAAAAACTTGGGCGGTTTTAGCAGAATCTTGGGCAGGCGCAGAAGCTCTAGCTATGACAAAAATTGCTGAACTCTACGGGCTAGAGATAGATGATTTAGATATATCTAAAATTGAAAGACGTAATAAAAAGCCCAATACTCCAAAGTGCGACGAAACTAATCAATAAAAAGGAGCAATTAAGTAACAGTTTCTAGCAAAAATTGAATGATTTCGATTAAATGAATTAGAGAATTGTTATTTCAAAATTTTTATGGATAAAAAAGGTGCAAAAGGTTATTGGATCTCAACCGCAACAGTTACTAATCCAAATTTATTCTCTCAATATGTAGAAAAAGTGAGGCCATGGCTTAAAGAGTTTGGAGGGGAAGTTTTTGCGAAAGATACAGAGCCCCAAGGAAAAGAAAGAACAGAAGGAGCGAATTTAGCAGTCATTTGCGAATTTCCTTCTATGCAAGCAGCTGTAGACGCCTATGAATCAGACTATTATCAAGAAATATCAAAAATTCGCAAAGCTGCGACAGAAAATGCAACTTTCACTATCATGGAAGGTCTTGACGAGATGGCGAAGTTAAAAAGAGCAATGGGCTTATAAAATAAAACTTTATTCACTACTGAATGGTGGTCATGATGATCATCAACATCTCAATCTACTGCAAAAGGATAATGATTTTCATTCTTATTGGTCAAGTGTATTATGGCTTTACTTAAGAATGCGCTAATTCATGGTCTGTTTGATTGCTGAAAATTTGACATATTCTTATTCAGGGCAGTTTGAGGCTGCTTTAAATAACATCTCAATAAAAGTCAAGTCAGGAACAGTGAATGCGCTTGTAGGCCCTAATGGTGCTGGCAAATCCACATTATTACGTCTACTTCAAGGGGTAAATCAACCAAATAAAGGTCACATCACTGTAAATGGTATTTCCTTAATTCATACCAGATCCCAAATTTCTCTAATGCCTCAAAGAAGTACGATTAACTGGAACTTCCCTATCACTGTTGAAGGATTAGTGTCTTTAGGTGCAATAAATAATTTGCAATCAACTTGCTGTGAATTAGCAGCTTCCATGCAAAGAGTTGGAATATCTAATTTAGCAAAAAGACGACTTGATACCTTGTCTGGCGGACAGCAGCAACGAGCATTACTTGCAAAAACATTAATGACGCCAGCTAAAATATTTCTTCTTGATGAGCCTTGTTCGTCATTAGATCCTCCTTCAAGAGAACAATTTCTACTGATCATTCGTCAGTTAGCTGATGCAGGTTTAACAATTATTGTTAGCAGTCATGATTGGGGTCAATCATTAAATGCTTATGACAAAGTAATTGTGCTAGATAAAACTATTTTAGCGTCAGGATCACCTCAAGAAGTTCAAGAAAAACTAAATTCATTCGACTGTATGGGGAATCATTGTTGTGGATAATTCTTCGTTAACCGCATTAAGTACTTTTCTTCTACATGCAATATTGACAAAGGTTAAAAAACTCAGGTGTATAAAAAATAACCTCAAAATTTTTAGAAACCTTTTTTAGCCAACGAATTGTTTTTACGGACAGCTATTTAAACGTATAGTTACTACACAATAAACACAAGTTAAATAATAAGTATCTCTTTCAACTAGGTTATAGAGAACCTCACCGGTTTGGTGGCCTCTAGAGTGAATCAACCCTTTCTTTATCAATACTTGCAGACCTCTATATACAGTTGCTAATCCCATTAAATTATCACTTTGAAGTAGTTATTTATGTACATCTGTTCCACTCATGTCATCATTACATTTCTTGAGAGCTGCAAGCAATTACTTTTGACGTTTGGTAATTTCAAATGAGCTATTACTCATTAGTAAGATCTTTTTTGATCTCTTGCATCGAACATAACTTAACCATTTACATGATGTCTTTTATCAGTACAAAACAGAGGGACTTCCTCTATTTAGAATTTTCTCCACAGGCGTGCTTTGTCCGAGAATGAGTGCTTATTAATTACTCACAAACATCTTCTTCCAGTTAACTTAATATCTTTTAGAAATTGTACAGATACCAAACTGCAAACACTCCATCACTTCATCATTTTTTTGCTGCTTTGAAAGCTTTACTCTTTCCGCCAATTGTTGAAGAACATTTCGAGCAGCATTTTGAACCGCTTCAGAACTCAAGGACATACTCAAGCCTCATAAAAACCATTTTTCTATATCTACTCCTTTACATAAAAGAAAGACTAGAGAGTATTAATACTGATTTTACTTGTCTCGTCAAAAGTTATTCATGACTAACATAATTGGAAGCTTATTTTACATAATGAGTTTATTTAGATTCTTACTCTACTGAAAAATATAAAAGCTCTTCAAATTCGCAATACATGATTATAGAAAGCCAAGCGACTACCTAAAATCAAATTTCACAAAGACTACAATTCACATAGATTCCTAAAACTGATATAGAAATATTCAATGTTCCATTTTATCAAGAAAACTCATTAAAACTTCATTCTATTCCAAGAGATTCCCACAATGAATTTAGTTAGCAAAACAAGTCTCATTTGATGAAAAAGTGGAAACCAACCCAAGATCAGCAATTAGGTGTTATTTCACGAGTAAATGAATTTTTTACGGATGAACTACATGAGCTTCAAGAAGAACTTGATTGCCCTGATGAATTTATATATGACTTCTTAGAGGAAATTAAAAATCGTTGGTCTCCGGAAAGCTGTCATACTAAAATGAGACAAAGGCAAAAAGAGAATCCAAATCTCTATTAAAAAGCATATATTTCTCTTAATTTCTTCCTCACAGGCACCAAGCAGATTAAAGGAATCAAGAGCGTGGCATTAAATTTTGGGAATGCTCTGTTCGCAATTGCTTGCTAACTCCCTTTGCTTGAACTTTTAGATTATTAATGTCAGTACCGTTGAAGGAAACTTTTCCTAACAATCTAGGAACTGTACTTATATAACTGGTATTGAAATCACTCTTTGAGCTATAAGGATTGACTTATTTCTATTTTGCAATGCAATCAGACACTCGTTTATCCAAGAGTAGTACCCTCGAAGGTATAAAACAGTTTGCACTGAGTAATTGGGAAAGGCTTACTGAACGTCAAAAAAGTTATGCAAAAAAAGTATGGGGAGTTCTTACTTATAAATGGCGTTGGCAGATCGCAATGAATATTCCATATCTTCTAATTTTTCTATTGGATAGATCCATACCGGCAGTCCATAGATTTGATATGGCTTTATTGGCAACAATTACCTCAAAAATTTCTATTCCAAATTTCATTTCTTCATGGATGGGCTTCTAAAAAGGTTTTAATAAAAGATTATAATTTTTTTCATTTTCACTCTAGGCTCTTCTAAATATTTGATTTAGAAATTCTATCTATGATAATCTCTTTAGAGTTAACTTTTCAAATACAAACCATAAATAATTAAATTAAGTATCCTTTTAAATATTATCAATCATTGTTAGTGCCTACTGTTTGTAATGAATAGGTTCTTAAAGAAGAAGCTATTATTCATATAAAATCGAGAACTGCCTAAGTAATAAATATAATAATAAAGTTGATTCACTAGATATATCTTTAATAAGTTTTAATGAGTGTAATATCTAATTAAATCAACAATTAAAAAAACAACAAAACCTCCTGCTAGAATTAATGGCAAAATTTGATTCCTACGAAATTTTTGAAAGAAATTAGGATTGTCAGATTTCTTTTCTTTTTTGGTTGTTCTAGGAGGTAACCCCTTTTCCTTTCGTCTCTTAGCTTCTCCCATTGATTTTTCTCAAATTCAAATAGTAAGTATCATGCTAATAGATATATGCAGGTATGAGGAAAAGTCATATCTAAAAAGCATTTAAAAAGTCTTTATTAGAAAGCTTTTAAATTTGTCATAAGACCAAATTCAAAGCAAAAGAAAAGATGTTCATCATGGAACTATTTAGAAATGAAAATATGGGATATCTTTTAAAGGTCGAGGATGAATCTCACAAATCCCAAACTGCAGACACTCCATAACTTCATCATCATAATTTGATTTTCGAGTAGAAAACAAATCTGAGATAGCACTCTCTTCTTTTGCAAAAATTGCTTCTTTAAAATCTTGCAAAAGATGTTTAGATGTATTCCCACATGACATAATTCACCCTCCTAATGATCTTTCTTCCTTTCTAATCCTTTAATTTTCAAAATCCATCGGACTTAACACCTAAGTATTTATGCTCCTTCAAAATTGACATTTGCTTCTCGGTCTAATAATAAAGGGGATTGAACATCTTGTATCTCAATAAAAGATAGCGAAGCATGATAATAATGAGCTATGCAACTGTTCTAGTACATCCTTCAACATTCATTAACTTCATCATCCTAGGAAAATTCAGAAAAACTCGAAACTATTCAAGAACCTTATGCTACTTGAAATTTTATTATTACTGAAAAAAAACTTCCTAATAAAGAAGGGGGGCCTTCCCCCCCCTAGAAAAATGAACTCTCAATTTTGTATTTTATTTTGAAAAAATAGAGCTCTTTACTCCTCCTTGTTCCCACTTTTTAATGGTTGGCCTTAGAAATGACATAGGAAGCGCAGTCACAAGAGCAAAAGAAACAACCAGGATTAAATCAGTAGTGAAATGATTTACACCAAAATCAGTTCCAGCAAGCCAAAGCCAAGGAAATGCAGAAGCAAATAGATTAAAAGGCATTAAATCTCTTCAAGTCAGGGTGAGCTTAAAAGAGCGTTGTTTCAGATGTTCTATTGCTTAGTAAAAATTATTAGTCTAATTCAACGGCTGGTTTTTCTTTATTGCTTCTTTGGTACAAATCGCAGCTCTTCAGCAACTGGGAGTTATTAAAAAGCTCATTAATGCAAAATGTAAAAATTTGAAAAATGCGCTAAGTTCGCTAACCCTATTAATAAATAAATGACCAACAGTGGTTTTGATCACAATGGCCTTGATGCTGCTGGCATCCATTGGATGCAATATCTATCAATGACGTCAATGTCATTACTAATTTTCTTGGTCGCTCTTGATAAAGCTTTACCTAGCTTCCATCACTTAATTTTAGTATCAATGCTTAAAACAGGAATAATCCTTAATTGAACAAATTAATCGTATACAAATTTAAAAATCAAACCAAACAAATGAACTACTATTTGTACTAGTGAATGCAATGACAATAAACCAAAGGCTAATTATAAAAGGTAGTAATATTTCAATTCTAGTATTACTTACAAATAATTCCATTTTTGAATAAGTATCCCATTTATGAGATACAAAGAAGATTATAATTAGAAAAATAGAGGAATAACCTTACAAGTTACTTTCTCTATTCTGAAAATAGCTCTGTATATCTATAAATATATTACTTTAAACTAAAAAGTAGTAGTAATAAAAGTAATTTTTTAGAGCTATTTGTATATATTACGTATCGTTAAAGCAAGAGATACCTTTGTGACATTGGCAGCTCTTTTGCGGGTTCACACGTCAGCAACTCTCCATCTGCAAAAACTTCATAAGTTTGTGGGTCAACTTTAATTTCAGGTAAAGCACTATTTAACTGCATACTATTTTTAGAAATATCACGAGTATTCTTAACACTTACACATGTTTTTTGTAGACCAAGAGTTTTTGGAATGCCGGCATCTATAGCGGCTTGGCTAAGAAATGTAAGCGAACTTGCACTCACTGCACTACCGAATGCTCCAAACATTGGCCTCCCATATACTGGCTCTGGGGTCGGAATTGAAGCGTTAGCATCCCCCATCTGAGCCCAAGCAATAGACCCACCTTTAATAACAATCTCAGGTTTCACACCAAAGAAACCTGGCTTCCATAGAACCAAATCAGCTAACTTACCTACTTCTACTGAGCCAATGTAGCTGCTCATACCATGAGCAATTGCAGGGTTAATAGTTACTTTTGCGATATAGCGTTTTAAACGATTATTATCATTACGATTAGAGTCCTCTGGGAGAGGGCCCCGTTGAATTTTCATCTTGTGTGCCGTTTGGAAAGTACGAGTAATAACTTCTCCCACCCTTCCCATTGCTTGCGAATCACTTGCGATAATTGAAAAGGCACCTAAATCATGAAGAATATCTTCTGCCGCAATTGTTTCTCTACGAATACGTGATTCAGCAAAAGCAACATCTTCAGGAATTTTAGGATCTAAATGATGGCAAACCATCAACATATCCAAATGTTCCTCAAGAGTATTCAGCGTATAAGGTCTTGTTGGATTAGTACTGCTTGGAAGAACATTACCTTTGCCGCAAATTTTGATGATATCTGGGGCGTGCCCACCTCCTGCACCCTCTGTATGAAACGTATGAATTGTTCTTCCATTAATTGCTTTAATAGTGTCTTCTACAAATCCCGCCTCATTAAGAGTGTCAGTATGAATACACACCTGAACATCCATACGATCAGCGACACCTAAACAGCAATCAATAGAAGCAGGGGTTGTTCCCCAATCTTCATGAAGTTTTAATCCACATGCTCCTGCAACAACTTGTTCTTCTAAAGAAACAGAACTACTTGAATTACCTTTACCAAAAAAACCTAAATTCATTGGAAAAGCTTCTGCTGCTTGAAGCATTCGTGAAAGATGGAAAGCTCCAGGAGTACAAGTAGTTGCGTTTGTTCCTGTAGCTGGGCCAGTCCCACCACCAAGCATTGTAGTAATACCACTTGCTAAAGCAGTCTCAATCTGTTGAGGACAAATGAAATGAATATGTGTATCAATACATCCAGCCGTCAATATATTGCCTTCACCTGCAATCACTTCTGTGCTGGGGCCAATAATAATTGACACAGCTTCTTGAGTGTCAGGGTTGCCAGCCTTTCCTATTCCAACAATTTTTCCATCTTTAATACCAATATCAGCTTTAACTATTCCCCACCAATCAAGGATTAGAGCATTAGTTATAACAGTATCAACGGCACCATTCTCTCTACTTTCCTGAGATTGACCCATCCCATCCCTTATAACTTTACCTCCTCCAAATTTGACTTCATCTCCATAAACAGTGTGATCATGTTCAATCTCAAGTATTAAAGAAGTATCTGCGAGCCGTAAACGATCTCCTTTAGTTGGACCATAGGTTTCAGCATAAATACGTCGAGGGATGCGATAAGACATGAAGCTTCAAATAATTGAACCGTTAATTAATCCATTAAAACCAAAGACTCGTTGCTCTCCTGCAAAAGGAACAAGCCTTACATCACGAAGATCTCCAGGTTCAAATCTAATTGCAGTACCAGCAGGAATATCAAGTCTTTTCCCTAAAGTTTTTTCTCTTTCAAAACACAGAGCTTGATTTGTTTCATAAAAATGAAAATGCGATCCTACTTGTATAGGTCTATCTCCTTTATTTGAAACAGAAATAGTAGTAACTGGTCTTCCAGAATTTAATTCAATTTCACCATCTTCAGGAATCAATTCACCTGGGATTAGAGTTTTCATTTTTCAACGAATAGGGTCATGTAGTGTTACAAGCTTTGTACCATCAGGGAAAACAGCTTCAATTTGCACTTCACTCACAAGCTCAGAGATTCCTTCCATAACCTGATCTCGGCTAAGCCACGAAGTCCCTTCTGACATTAACTCTGAAACGGTTTTACCATCTCTCGCACCTTCAAGAACTTGGAAACTTAGCCATGCAACTGCCTCAGGATAATTAAGTTTTACACCACGATTAAGCCTTCTCTCAGCAAGAAGAGCAGCAGTGACAATAAGAAGCTTGTCTTTTTCTTGAGGGCTTAAATGCATAGATTGACTAACATATCTCTATTTTCACAATTTAAACGACTTAAAAAAGTTCTTTCTGAACATTTAGTTATTTTCCTGAAGAGGCCATACTCTTAAGTTGCTTGGCGTGCTTAAACCTCTTAATTGCCGAATAGCAGACCATATTTTAAAGAACCAAAATCTGGCTTGTTGAGTTGATTCCCCTAAATACCGAGCAGAGATTCCTTTACGAAGAGCAGAACAGCTCATTATTCCATTAAGATTTCGTCTTAGATCTCTGCAATCAACTAGCAACTTATCTAATTCTTTTGCTTTAAATTGATTTGGTGCTATCCAGATCAAAGATCCAAAAACAGGATTAGAAGATAAGCCATGTTCTGAAGTAAGTACATCACCAGAAAGTTCTAACTGATCAATGAATTCCCAATTGCGGGATTCATTCATTTCTCTAGAAATTTGAACTTTTGATCGCCATGAACCATTACCTAAAGTTTCCCCCGAAGCTGTTCTTCCTAATCGAACAACTTCTGCACTCAAGAAACTTGCATTTAGTGCTAATTTAACTCTCATTCGCTGCTCAAAAAGAGCATCTTTAAACAAAACGAGTTCTTGTGGAATCCATTCCAAATCTCCTTCTGACTGAATAGTGAAATTACAAAATTGTTTTGCAAATACTCCTTCTGGATGTATTTTTGAGCGTCCAACTGTTCCATAAACTTTTTGTGCAGCAACTGTTGTCAGAAGTGCACTCGTTTTTTTATCTGATTTAACATTGAGAAATAATTCATCGCCACCGACTAAACCTCCTGCAGTATGAAGAATAGGGATCTCACAACGTCCCCCTTTATGGTTAAAAGCTTTCATTAACTTAAAAGGCGCATTAAAACTACTTTTGTAGAAAGTAGAATCTTCAAGAGGATATCTTCTTGAAAAATGAAGATTGCATCTACCTACCCATTCTTCTTTTCTACTCATAGAAGCCTAATTTCAGTTACGATAGAATTTTATTAATCTACTCTCATTAAATTTTCTTAATCAGATCGTAAACTTGAAAAACGAAGCAATTTTACTAACTCAACGTCAACAAAATGATAATCAAAATCATTATCTTACTCTTGAATTAACTGCTCAAGAACGAAAAAGATTACGTGGGAGAAGAAAAACCTTATGTGGAGTAGAGTTGCTTTTACAACTGCCACGAGAAGGTCCTTTAATGCCTGGAGATTTACTCCTAGGAGATAAGAATCATCCTAAGGTTATTGTCACTGCAGCAATAGAAGAATTATTAGAAGTTAGAGCGTCGTCAACTTTGCAACTAATTCAAGCTTCCTATCACCTTGGTAATCGTCATGTTGATTTAGAAATACAAGAAAACAAAATTTTTCTTGAGTCAGAACCAATACTTCAAAAAATGCTTATTAAAAGAGGCCTTTTAGTAAAACATATTATGAAACCATTTTTCCCTGAAGGAGGAGCATATGGACACACTCACTCCAATTGAAAAATGACTTCTCTTGGAATGCTACAACTTGTGAGTCCTGCATTACCTGTAGGTGGATTTAGTTACTCGGAAGGACTTGAATGGCTCATCCAAAAAAGAAAAATTAATAATAAATCCACTCTATGTGAATGGTTAAAAGCAGAACTACTAAGAGGTCAAATTAGGATCGAAGCCTCTTCTCAATCACTTATAAGAGACTCTCTAGATAAATGGCAAAGCACAAATGAAAAGAAAGCTATAGAAGATTTAGTTGAATGGGATAATTGGTTATTAGCATTGAGAGACTCCGATAAAATACGTCTACAACAAAAACAAATGGGGCAATCACTTATTCAAATATTACTGAAATTAGGATGCCATCTCCCAGACGAGACTAAAAATTTTTCTTGGCCATCAGCTTGGGGGTGTGGAGGTTTATTTTGGAAATTATCAAAAATTGAAGTTATTGAAGCCTATCTTTATAGCTGGGTAGCCAATCAATTAAGTGCAGGGATTAGACTTATGCCTCTTGGACCTACAGAAGCACAACAAGTACAGTATTCGTTATTACCTTTAATTGAATCACAAGCAAAGGAACTACTTTCTCAAAAACCTCATCAACTTTGGACGGGTGATGTTGGAGCAACCATTGCACAATCATCTCATTCAGAGCTTTACTCAAGATTATTTCGAAGCTAATGACAAGCAAAATTCGAGTAGGAGTAGCTGGGCCAGTTGGCTCAGGCAAAACAGCTCTTATAGAATCTCTGTGCAAAAGACTCAGAGACAAGTTCGAATTAGCAGTTGTAACAAATGATATTTTTACCAATGAAGATGCACAGCACCTTACTCGCTGTGGTGCACTTCCTCCCGAAAGAATTAAAGGAGTAGAAACTGGTGGCTGTCCTCATACTGCGATACGTGAAGACTGCTCAATTAATCGAACTGCTGTAGAGAATTTAGAAAAAGAATTCCCAAACCTTGATTTAATATTTGTAGAAAGCGGAGGAGACAATCTAGCAGCCAGTTTCAGTCCTGAATTAGTAGATATATGTATTTATGTGATAGATGTTGCCGGTGGAGACAAAATCCCTAGAAAAGGTGGACCTGGAATTACTCGCTCTGATTTACTTGTGATTAATAAAACTGACCTTGCAAATTTTGTAGGTGCGAGTCTCAAAACTATGGAAAAAGACACATTAAAAATGAGAGGCGAAAATCCCTGGTGCTTTACAAACATTAAACAGGAGAAAGGCTTAGAGCAAGTTGTCGAATTTTTGCTAGATCAGATACCAAACACCTAAAAAATGTATTCATAATTACACTTTCACCCACTTCTCTTCCTCTTTCTTTCAAAAAAGTAATATCTACTACAAAATTCAATTCTTTCGTTATATAAGTTCTATTCCCTAATTTAACTTGAGCTTTGAAGCTCATAAATTTAATTAATGAAGCTCTCCAGTAAAATCTTTACAGGCATTGCAACTGCTGCAATTGCAACAACAATAACTGCCTGTGGTGGGTCAAATTCATCTGGCAATTTTGACGATTCAGTAACTGTAGGTATTCTCCATTCCCTTTCAGGAACAATGGCTATTTCTGAATCGACACTTGTCGATACAGAAAAAATGGCCATCGAAGAAATCAACAAGGCTGGTGGTGTTAAGGTTAATGGGAAAAATTACAAGATCAAATATATAGTTGAAGATGGTGCTTCTGATTGGCCTACTTTTGCAGAAAAATCCAAAAAATTAATTGATCAAGATAAAGTTCCTGTTGTATTTGGTGGTTGGACTTCTGCTAGTAGAAAAGCAATGCTTCCTGTATATGAATCCAAGGATGCTTTCCTTTATTACCCAATTCAATACGAAGCACAAGAATGTTCTAAGAATATTTTCTACACAGGTGCAACTCCTAATCAGCAATCTGAACCTGCCACTGAATTTATGTACAAGAGGTCGCCTGCTGCAGGTAAACCATTTGCTTTAGTTGGATCAGATTATGTTTTTCCAAGGACTTCCAACACAATCACGAAAGAACAAGTTAAAGCTTTAGGCGGGAAGGTTGTTTATGAAGATTATCTGCCACTTGGGAATACTGAAGTTGCACCTATTATTTCAAAAATTAAAAGAGCACTTCCTAATGGCGGAACAATAATCAATACATTAAATGGTGATCAGAATGTAGCTTTCTTTAAACAAATTCAAGATGCCGGGATTACACCTAGCAACGGCTACTATGTCATGAGTTATTCAATTGCCGAGGAAGAAATCAGTACTATAGGACCTGAGTTTCTGGAAGGGCATTATGGGGCTTGGAATTACATGATGTCTATTGATAGTCCTGCTTCTAAAAAATTTGCTAAAAGCTTTAGGAAAAGATGGGGTAGAGATCGTGTGGTAGCTGACCCTCAAGAGTCTGCATATAACATGGTTTATCTTTGGAAAAAAGCAGTTGAAAAGGCTGGAACATTTGAAGACAATGCAGTAAGAGAAGCCTTGGTAGGAGTAACTTTTGATGCACCACAAGGACCTGTAGAAGTTATGCCTAATCATCATTTATCTCAAACTGTAAGAATTGGTGAAATTACCTCAGATGGAAATTTCAAAATTCTTGAAGAAACTGATGGACCTGTACTTCCTCAAGCTTGGAACCAATTCGAACCAAGTTCGAAAGGATATGCCTGTGACTGGACCAATCCTAAAAAAGGAGAAAGATATAAACTTTGATCAATTTAGTTGTTGATAACAACTAAGAAGGAGAAGCTACCATTAAGCTTCTCCTTACTTCGACTGCTTTATCTTCAAACAAAAAGTGGAATTAATTTTAGAGAGCCTTTTTAACAGTGTTGCAATAGGCTCAGTTTTGCTTGTTGCAGCACTTGGCCTTGCAATTGTTTTTGGATTAATGGGTGTCATTAATCTTGCTCATGGTGAATTGATGATGGTTGGAGCCTACTCAACTTATGTAATTCAACTAATTTTCAAACTGCCAATCCTAAAACCATTTTATGATATCTATGTTCTTATAGCTATAGCAGTTGCATTTATTGTCAGTGGAGTTGTTGGAATACTCTTAGAACGAACAGTAATTAGACGTTTGTACGGGAGTCCTCTTGAAACACTTTTAGCAACTTGGGGGGTAAGCCTTATTCTTCAACAATTTGTGAGGAGCGTACCTTTGGCATATGCCTCTGGCTTTGTCATCACTATTCTTATTTCAATACTTTTTTCAGTTTTTATTCCTGAACATGTCTTCAAAGGAAGTAGAGGGAAGTTAATTAAAACAGCTACTTTGAGCACGTCTGCTATTTTCGGGGTTTTAACATCAGGTGTTTTATCATCTCTAATTAGCAAGCTCAGTCGCGCAAGTGCAAGGAATGTTGACGTTACAGCTCCTGGCTGGATGAGAGGAGGCGTTGATTTGTTTGGCATGACATTCCCAAAAACAAGATTAATTATTATTGTTATCACCCTTATTTCTGTTACTGCTGTTAGCTTCTTCCTTAATAAGAGTATATGGGGAGTCCGCATTCGTGCTG
>QCJQ01000025.1 GCA_003215935.1 Prochlorococcus sp. AG-409-D09 | reverse complement strand
TTTCCTTTCCAAGTAGCATGCCTTTGATTTCTTTTGCCTTTTGAGGTTTTCTTCTTAGGAACCGCCATTGCAATTATTATTCAAATATCCATCATCTTATTTTTTTTGCATTGAGTCAAATTTATTGTCATTCCATGAAGCAGTAGAGTATTTCGTGTACATAAACTATAATAGCCAAGTTCATAATTAAAAATTATTCATTAACCACTAATTCCCACAAACTCTTGATTAATACCACAGGTTATGAGTAATAGTTATAGTCAATTATTCTTAGATATTTCTTCAGGAAGTGTTTCTTCTTTGGAAATGTATCCTGAACGCCAATTTGTAATTGTTACCTATACTAATAATAAGCGCAAATCAATTCCAATATTTTCAAATGACCAGAAATTAATCAGATCCTCTATACAATATAATGTTCCATTAGAGGTAAAGGATCTAAGTAAGCAAGAGGCTTTATCCTCAATATTCAGTAATTTGGCAGTTTTTCTAATTATTATATTAGGAATAATATTGCTTTTAAAGCGTTCTTTAAAAATAGCTAATACTACTTTTGGTTTTGGAAAGTCATTAGCAAAAATAAAAGCTGATGAAAATATTCAAACTACATTCGATGACGTTGCAGGTATTTCAGAAGCAACAGAAGAGTTAAGAGAAATAATTGATTTTTTGATTAAACCTGACTCACTTAATCAATTAGGTGCAAAAGTACCGAAAGGAATTCTTTTAGTTGGATCACCAGGAACTGGAAAAACACTATTAGCTAAGGCAATAGCAGGAGAAGCCGGAGTTCCTTTCTTTTCTATTTCTGCTTCTGAATTTGTAGAAATGTTTGTAGGCGTTGGAGCCAGCAGGGTTAGAGATTTATTCAAACAAGCTAAAACAAAATCACCATGCATTGTCTTCATTGATGAAATTGATGCAGTTGGGAGACAAAGAGGTGCAGGTATAGGGGTCGGTAATGATGAGAGAGAGCAAACATTGAATCAATTACTAACTGAAATGGATGGTTTTGGCGATAATTCAGGAATAATATTATTAGCTGCTACTAATCGACCAGATATTCTAGATACTGCATTAACAAGACCAGGAAGATTTGATCGAAGGATAGATTTATTATTACCTGATAAAAAAGGTAGAAAAGAAATATTAGGTATACACGCTAGAACAAAACCATTAAATAACAATATATCACTTACTTCATGGGCAGATAGAACAATAGGTTTCTCAGGGGCTCAGTTAGAAAATCTATTAAATGAATCAGCAATAATCGCAGCTAGAGATGATACTAAGTGTATTGAAGATAGTCACATAAATCATGCTTTTGAGCGTTTAACTTTAGGAATAGCATCACAGTCAATTTTAGATCACAGAAAAAAAATATTGCTTGCATACAGGGAGTCTGCAAGAGCCGTTGTTGCTGAATACTCTGAGTGTATTGATAAAATTGATAAAATAACGATATTACCTAGATCTAATAAGAAATATGGTTCAGTTAGATTTCTTGTTGATTCAGACATTGTTGAAAGTGGATTATATACAAAATCCTATCTTAATAATAAGTTAGTAGTAATTTTAGCTGCTAGAGCTGCTGAAATTTTGATATATGGATCTAATGAGATAACTCAATATTCATCTAATGATTTGGAGTCTGTAACATCTATTGCAAGAGAAATGGTTACTAGATTTGGCTTTTCGAAATTAGGTCCAATTTCATTGGGCTCACAAGATTCAAATGTCTTTTTGGGTAAAGATTTGCTAAGTAATAGTAATACTTATGCCCAATCAACCTTGTTTGCCATTGACCAAGAAGTAAACCTATTAGCTAAAAATGCCTTGCATAAAGCTATAATTATTCTAAAAGACAAACGAAATCTATTAGATCACATCTCAGAAGTTCTAGTAGAGAAAGAGACAATTAGTTCTCAAGATTTCCAGAAATTAATAATAGAAAAAGATTGTATAGAGTAGTTTAATAGTATATGAAGATGCATTTTCGATACTTAAATACTTTTATAAAAGAAAATTATATATTTTTGATATTTTCATTTATATCCGGATATATAACTAAAGACATATATAGATTAAAAATTCAAGAATCAATTACAAGTCAAGGATACGAATTTTTATGGCTTGCAATTGCTATATATATTAGTATTTTTACAGTATATTATTTACTAAATTCATCGAGAAAATCTAAAAATATACCCAAAAATAATACATTATCAACAGATAAAATAAAAGGTTGGAAATATGGTTTTCTATGTTTAACAGTTCAACTAATTATAATATTATATCCTATACTTACAATTTATTTTATTATTTATAATACAACATCTGTCTTTCTAATTTACGATGTTATAAAAGGAACTTTCAATTTAATATTAGAAAATCTCTTTCTATCCTTATTGGTTTTTTTAACTTTAATATATTTGTCTTTTAAAGAAAGTGTAATTAAATTAAATTTAATAATTTCTAGTGGTAGTTTTATTCTACTTTTTATTAATTCATGGTTTAATCTTGAATTACCACCGCTTTCAATTCTAGATAATTCTAAATACCTAAGTACTAATTATGTAGAAATTAATGTGTTAATAACAATAATTTATTCATATTTAATTTATTATTTGGCTTTAGAATTTTGGAAATGGTTGAAATATGAAAACAATTTCTCAAATTTCTATTGTAACATTATAGTATTTAATTATTATAATAAAATTATATCATTATGTTTATATTATATTGTATTTTTTGCTAGTATTATGAAATTATAAATAATAATATATTCTACTGCTTATATTTAGAGAGCTGAAAAATATTCCTTACTTCCTTTGGGGTCTTCCTTCATTGTCTTGTCACCTGGAGTCCAGTTAGCTGGGCAAACCTCATCAGGATGAGACTCTACATATTGATAAGCTTGTAGAACTCTTAGAGTTTCATCAATATTCCTTCCTACAGGTGCTTTATTAATAGTTGAGTGCATGATTATACCTTTTGGATTAATTATAAATAGCCCTCTATCAGCTTCTCCGTCTTCATTAAGTACATTATATGATGTGCATATCTCACGCTTAAGGTCAGATACTAATGGGTAGTCAATATCGCCTATTCCACCTTCATTTCGAGGAGTTTGTATCCATGCTAAATGTGTAAACTTACTATCAACAGAAACACCAAGAACTTCTGTATTTTTGCTACTAAAATCTTTATATCTATCACTAAATGCTGTTATTTCAGTGGGGCATACAAAAGTGAAATCCAGTGGATAGAAGAATAGAACAACATATTTTCCTCTGAATTGAGATAAGCTTATCTCTTTAAATTCCTGATCAATAACGGCTGTTGCATTGAAGTCAGGAGCAAGTTGTCCAACTCTGAGGCAATCGTTTGATGTCATGAAAAGAAAAATGAATAAAAATGCGTTAGGGTCTTAGAATAGTTCCCTTTATTTCTATTTTAAAATAATATGGTAATAAATGGAAAAGTTGTCTGCGTTAAAAAACACAATACTTTTCAAAACTAAATCAGGAGAAAACAATGATCTGGGAAAATAGTTTAATTAAAAAGTTCAGCTCGACTAATCACACAAAATTACTAAGTCAACTTAAAGCTGAATTGAAAGCATACCCTCTAAAAAAAATTAATAAGAAAAATGAACCAAATACAACTTCAATAATGAATAATGATCTATCAAAAAAGGACTCTAATAGGTTAAATGATAATAAAGATGTAGTTTCGTCAGACAATAATTTTATATTTAAATCAAATCATAATCAGGTAACCTTTAATAATAACCAAATAACTAACGTTGATAAAAATGAATATAAAAATTCAAATAGAAATGTAAAACGAGATACAACAAGAAGTGTAGAAAATCCTTACCAGAAGTCGACAGAAAGAACTAATTCATTAAATAGTAATGATAATATTGATCCACATCCATCAAGTAAAGAAAATAATAAAGTTCAAAACCAAGAAAGGAATTCAGAATTTATAGAAATTGAAATAATGAATCAAACACCAAGTTTTAAGGAAATGCTAAAAAATATTGATATAAGATGAAAATCAATATCTTAAACTAAATAACAGGAATTCAATAGAAAGTACAATAGAAATAAATTAATCTAATTATTAATACTGTAGTTTTAATAGTAATGTTATTTTCTGTTGAAATAATTTAGCTTTTTTAATTATCATAAAATAAATATTTAAATATAATATCTTTATTAAAAATTCTATTGATTATTTGATGTTATGTCAGAGGGGAGACTTGAACTCCCGACCTTCGGTTTATGAATCCGATGCTCTAACCAGCTGAGCTACTCTGACTTATGTAATTATTTTAGATGAAAGAGAGCAAATAAATGAAATTACTATCAAATCCTAATTAATTTTATTGATTAATGTGATGTATGAAAACATAAGAAATTTTTAAAAATTTATTGTAAAGGCCTAAATATGAAAATTTGACTTTAGTAAAGAAGTTTTAATTGCTCGCATGCCTTATAAATTACGATTCCACATGATACTGATAAATTTAAACTCCTTACACCTATACCATTATTTTGATGTGTACCACCAGGCATTCTTATAGAGACAATATCAGTACATGAATTTCTGATATTAGTAGGTAAACCTAAATCTTCTCTTCCAAACAAAAGGATATCATCAGTATTAAACAAATATTCATCTAAGTTTAGCTTCGCAGATTTTGAGAAACCAATTATTCTAGTATTCTTATTAGATAATAAAAAATCTTCAAATGATTGATGAACGACTATATCCATATATTTCCAATAGTCTAAACCTGCTCTTTTTAAATATTTGTCATCCAGTTCGAAGCCTAATGGCTTAATTAATTCTAAGCGTAAATTAAATGCAGCACAACTTCTAGCAATATTGCCTGTATTTTGAGGTATTCTAGGTTCGTATAATGCAATATGAGGTTTGTTGATAACGTTATTCATGGCACTATATAGGAAATACTAGTTAGATTTATAGCTCGACCCTGAACTACAAGCCATTGTATATTAGAAATTTTTGCAATATCTCTTGCTAATATAGATAATCTTTCTCTAAAAATAAAGCCAGTTTTTGTTGATGGAACTATCCCCCAACTAATTTCTTCACTTACTACAATTATGATTGAATTTATAGATCTGCTCTTTAATATTTTAATTAGAGTTTTAGTTTTATTGTTCCATTGATCTTGTGAAATATGAAGTGTATTAGATATATACCCTCCTAAAGAATCAATTAACAATGCATTCTCAGGGTGTATGTCTTCTATTTTTTCTATTAAATCTTGATCACACTCAACTGTTTTCCAACACTTAGGTCTCCTTTTCTTATGTTTGGCAATTCGCTTAAGCCATGAGTTATCGTCACTATAGATTTTAGATGTAGCTACATAGGTTACTTTTCTATTCTTTTCAATTAAATATTCTCCCCAACAACTTTTACCAGAATTGCTAGGTCCTGAAATGAATATTAATCCATTTTTTAAATTTCCAGTTTCAATATCATTTCTCATTCATAAAAACAAAAATGAATAATTCAATTATATATCTATATACTTATAACTAATCATGTTGAATATTAGATATTTACAATTAGAATAAAAATTCATTGTAACTAGATAAATGCCATGGTTAGCTAAAGTCACATTAACTATAGGTTTTATAATGTTAAGCCTATCAATTATAAATGCTTATATATCACCAGCTATCACTCCAAGCTTCCAAAGGGCTGAAGTACTAGCAGGTTTAACTTCAATTTGTTTAATATCATTGTCATTAGCATGGAAGGAGTTGAAGGTAAAAAGTCAAGAGGTTACATTATTTAAAGAGCATCAAGGCTTTTATTATTGCGATAACTTAAGTAATGATTTAACTAATGAAATGGCGTGGGGTAGTCAAATGATATTAACAGCGACAGCTGCAAGTACAATATTTATTTATTGGAATAATAAAATCATTTTAAAAAGAGGGTTTATTTCTGATATAAAGGACTTTACTCCAGGAGAAATATGTAAACGAGCAATGAAATCAGGTGAATTAATATCACTAGTTAACACTAAGATGTTTCCTGGCCGCATTGAGTTTGATCCAATTTTAGAAAATTTACCATCTGTTTTAATATATCCATTAAATAATAAAGGCTGGATAATTATTGGAGGTTGCTCTGCTAGAAGTTTTACTAAGGGAGATGAAAAATGGATTGTTGGTTGGGCGAAGAAATTGTCAAATATGCTAAAGATTAGTTTGACTTTAGAGCAGGATTAAAGTTTATTTCGCTAACCACTTGTCTACTATTAGATTTAAATATTACGGATGAATCAATTGTATTAACTATCGCAGTATCTGCTTCAACATCAATTATGTATTTATTCTCTTGTTCATTATTTAAATATTGATATTTACGTAGAGTTTCAAATTTAATTATATTTTTATTAATATTATATAAAGCATTACTTGAGTGAATCTTAACTTGCTTATTTAAAAGAATAACATTACCATCGATATAAATAATCGAATCTGATAAATCCCATCTAAGGCTATCTGCTGTCAAAATAATTGGGCTACTTTTGTTCATAAACTTTACTATTAGATTACCTCTACTACTTAATTTATTATGGTATCTATCTAATATAGTAATATCCGAGTTAACAATTGCTGATACTTGACCGTTGCTAAATATATCTATCGTTGAATTTCCTATTTCAACTTGATTATCATTTGAATCGTATGTTGCAAGTGGACTTTTAATACTTAATTTTGTTTGATTATACTTATTTTTTTGAACAAGTTTAAATTCATCCACAACATATGTGTCGTCAGATATATTAGATGTAGGTGAAATTGTACATCCAGATATTGCAGAAAGTAAAACTAAATTAACTGGCAATACTTTTAATATTCTAACTATCATATTTCTATATTTGTATCAAGTCTATTAATAATTGGTTTAGGTGTTGGTAATTCAATATCTTGTTCTAGTTTTCCCCATACAAGATCGTTAGCCCATACTTTTTCTGGTGAATACGATAATTGCTTTAGCATAATAGAACTTAAATTAGGAAGTAATGGCTGTAATAAAATTCCTATTATTCTTGTAGATTCAAGTACATCATATATACATGCTGATACCTCATCATAGTTTTCATCATTTTTAATTGCTACCCAAGGGGCATTATCGTTTAGATAAATATTGGATTGCTTAGCTAATTCGATAATACCTTCAGAAGCCTTCAAAAAATTATATCTATCTAGTTCTTTTCTGACTATATTTATAGTATGCACTGATTTAGATTTGATTAACTCATTGCCATTCACAGTAACAATTGGAACCTTATTATTAAACCATTTACGCGACATCGTTATGGTTCTATTAAGCAAATTTCCTATTGTATTAGCCAAATCATTATTAATTAAATCTATAAATCGTTTATTTTGAAAATCACCATCAAAACCAAAATTAATGTCTCTTAGTAAATACCATCTAATAGGATCAATACCTACTAACTCATATAGTGTCAAAGGATTTAAGACATTACCTAATGATTTACCCATTTTATTTCCTTCTCTAGTTAAAAAACCATGACCATATATTCTCGTTGGTATATCTATTCCTGCAGACATGCACATTGCCGGCCAATATATTGCATGAAATCGAAGAATATCTTTTCCGATTACATGTAAATCAGCTGGCCAACCAGATCTTTCTAATTGCTCTAATTTATATTCTCCACCATTATTTAGAGTAGCTGTTAAATAGCCCAATAAAGCGTCAAACCAAACATAAAATGTGTGTCCATCGTAACCTGGTACTGGCAAACCCCATGTCACATTTACTCTTGATATTGAAAAATCTTTTAATCCTTTAGAAACAAACTTAATTATTTCATTTCGTCTACTAATCGGATGTATGAAATCATTACTTGTAACTAATTGTTCTATTTTGGTTTGATATTTCGATAGTCTGAAAAATAAGTTTTCTTCATTACGCCATTCTAAATCTTTTTTATGTATGTCACATTGTGGACGTTCTGTATTTTCACTTATATCCTTAAATTCTTCACAACCAACACAGTACCATCCTTTTTGATTTCCCATATATATATCTCCTGACTTTTTCACATTATTAAAAAATTGATTAACGACATTTTGATGATTAGCATCAGTTGTTCTAACAAATCTATCATATGTAATATTCAATGTGTTCCATAATTCAGAATATTTGGAGGAGATATTATTACAATGTTCTTCCGCTGATATTGAATTACTTTCAGCAGTTCTTTGTATTTTTTGCCCATGTTCATCTACACCAGTTATAAAAATAACCTCTTTACCTTCAAGACGTTTAAACCTAGAAATTGCATCGCAAGCAATTGTTGTATAGCAACTACCTAAATGAGGCCTGTCATTCACATAGTAAAGTGGTGTAGTAATCGTAAATAAATGGTTTGTTAGCATAGTAAATATGTTCCACCTTATTATAATAGATTCTCACAATAGTGTTAAGTAACTCATGTATTTGCCATCTTTACTACTCTATATATAATTGTTATATCATTGCTTTGTTCTAATCTAATAGTTAAAGGCATTCCAATTCTATTTCCATTATAATTGGAAAGTATAATCTCATGTTCAAAATTATAATCAATAAAATAAGCCAATGCAATTTTAGAATTGCTTGACAACCATCTTAAAAAGTAGATTTTTAAATTAAATTTTCCATTATCTTTTAGCCAATTATTTATTAAATTTCTCGAATTATTACGCATTTTATCAATTGACTCTTTTTGTCTTAAATTAATTTCAGATAATAATATTTCTAGTTCATAGCTACTCATTATTTTCATATTGCGTAAATATTTATATATTTGATTATTATTTATATAATCGATGTATCTCCTTATCGGAGATGTTATATGACTATAGCTATTAAGTCCAAGAGAGTCATGATTCTCCTTTTTAATAGCATAATATGCTTTATTTAGTGTTGACTTAGTTAAGAAGTCACCAACAATTAATGGAACATCTATACTTTTCTTGTTTGAATACTTAATAATATTGTTTAATTTTTGAGCTCTATAAATAAAAGGTATGTTTTGGTTGTTCGCAAATATAGATGCTATAGTACCAGCAAGTATCATACATTCACTAACTAGAAATCTTGATTCAGAGTCTTTATAAGGAATTAGTCTTAATATATTATCTTTAATCTTTAATTTACTATAACTATTATTTACATTAATAGCTTTATTTCTCAATCTAAATTCTCTTCTTGTTTTTAGAATAGTCAATAAATAATATAGATCCTTTTCTTCATTCGGAGCATAATCAATTAATTCATCAGCTTCTTCGTAAGTTAATCTATATGTAGGGACAATATCATTAAATTCGACATAAATGTTATGTATTTCCCCTGCTTCATTTATGGATGCTCCGTAACTTATTACTGAACATTTTTTCTGAACATCTAAACTTAATTGTGTTCTCACTAATTCCTCTGAAAACATTGTAATTACGTCTGTTATCATATATAAGCTAATTGAATTATTTCTTGCTGATTTTGATGTTTGACTATCTATTTCTATAGTTTTTGGAATACAAGATATATGAGACCATAATATGATTTCTTCTTGTCGATATTCTATTGAAATTGCGTCATCAACTTCAAAGGTGTCTTCATCATCTATTGCATATATATTATTACTAATATGTTTTTTAATGTCTTTACTATTTATCATAGTAATCTAAAATAAATTTAGATTAATTCTATTTAGAACTAAACTTGCTAAGAATAATTAACCCTCAGGATTCACAAAAGGAAGTAGGGCGATAATCCTGGCTCTTTTTACAGCTAAGGTGATGTCTCTTTGTTGTTTTGCCGTTAGGCCTGTTAGCCGTCTTGGCAGAATTTTCCCTCTATCAGTAATAAACTTTTTCAGCAATTCAACATCTTTGTAATCGATTGGATCTCCAGGTTTTATTGGAGATAACTTTTGCTTGAATAGTGAATTGCTCATTTTTAATTGGATAATTGATGTAACTGCATTTTTATTTGATCTCCTTTTGAGGAGTAGCTTTATTGCAGTGAGGACAGAATTTCTTATTTCTACCCTATTTTTTGTTTTCTACGATTCTTCTAAGTTGTGTACTTTGACACAGCTGGAGATCGCTTATCGAGATTAGACCAGATTGCTACTCGCTTAAAGGGGGATAACTATCCGGTCACCTTGTTTTGGGTCATAAGGAAATAACTCCGTATTTTAATGGATATATACAATCTATGATCTTACAATCCAATTGGTCTATTTTATTAAATTGATCATAAGAAAGTAGGATCTAACGCAAAGACAAAATTAAATGAAGGTTTCTTGCTCCTGGCTTAATGAGCTTGTTCCAATAAAAACTGATATAACTGAGCTTTCAGAAAGGTTATCTGTTGCAGGTTTTGAAGTAGAAGAAATAATAGAACATAGTAAAAGAGCTCAAGGTGTTGTAATTGGTTTTGTAAATGAAATAAGCAAACACCCAAAAGCCGACAAGTTGAACATATGTAATGTTGATATTGGTTCTGAAAATATTCAAATAGTATGCGGTGCATCCAATATTAAAAGTAATATTCATGTACTTGTTGCAGTAGAAGGAGCCTATTTAAGTTCAATTAATTTGAAAATAAAAGAAACAACTATTAGAGGTGTGAAAAGTAATGGAATGATTTGTTCTTTAAGAGAAATTGGCTTCAACACTCAAATTGATGGTATAGCAATTCTAGAAGATTTATATCAGCAAATTCCAAGAAAAGGTACTTCTGCAATTGAACTTTTGGGTCTAAATGACACTATTCTAGATTTAGCAATAACAGCTAATAGGCCAGATGGTATGTCAATAATAGGAATTGCTAGAGAAATTTCAGCTTTAACAAAAACTCCATTAAATCTACCTGATGACGACAATTTAACTACTTTTAAAGAATTTGAACCATCGATAATTGATTATGAATCAATAGGCATAAATGGAATATATTCAACATCATACATATCAGGAGTAGACGGGTCTGATTCCTCTCCTTCATGGTTAAAAACTAAATTAGTTAATTTAGGGATTAATCCAATAAATCTAATTGTAGATATAACTAACTATCTAATGCTTGAACAAGGCCAACCATTACATGCCTTTGACGCAGATAAGCTTAATAAATTAACAAATAAAACCGTAATACCTGGAGATTTCGGAATTAGAAAAGCGACTAATGGAGAAGAGTTTATCTCCCTAGATGAAAAAGAGTATAAATTAAATGAACAAATTACAGTCATAACATGTAGCAATATTCCAATAGCTATTGCGGGCGTAATAGGAGGTATAAATTCATCTGTAACAGTAAAAACTAAAAGAATATGGTTAGAAGGTGCAGTTTTTGCTCAGACAACGGTAAGAACTTCAGTTAAGGAGATTGGTATAAGAACAGAATCAAGTAGTCGCTTTGAAAAAGGTATATCTAGTCGCAACACATTAAAGACAGTAAATAGGGCGTATAAATTATTTACCGATCACTTCAAAATAGATGAGAGTAGTTTTTATGTTAATAGTTTAGAACCACAAAAGTCATTAATGGTTAAATTAAGAAGACAGAGAATTCATAAGATACTGGGTCCACTTATAAATCATAAACAAAATGAAACTTCTATAGAGGATATAGATAGGGCAAATTTATTAGATAATATATATGTACATGACACTGACATAGTTAATATTCTAGATTCTTTGGGCTGTAATCATAAATCAACAGAATATGGTTGGTTAGTCGAAATACCTTTATTTAGAGAGTTAGACTTAATAAGGGAAATTGATCTTATAGAGGAAATAGCAAGATTAATTGGGTACGACAAATTTCAATCGAATATTCCTGAGCCATTAAGCCCTGGTAGTTTAAATCCAAACCAATATATCGAAAGAAAAATAAAAAATGATTTTTGTATAACAGGTTTTCAGGAAGTTTTGACTTCATCATTAGTTTCCACTAAAGACGTAGACAAAAATCATATTGCTATATCAAATCCATTATTATTCGAAACAAGTGTATTAAGAACAGACCTTTGGAAAGAACATATTAATATCTTAAAAAGAAATATAGATAATGGATCTACAAATTGTTGGATATTTGAAATTGGTAAAGTGTATACTAATGAAAAACAATTCAATGAACAGAATTTTATAAGCGGACTGATCTATGGAAAAAGGAAGTTAAGTTGTTGGAGTAGAAATGACAAAGAAATTGATCTTGATTATTATTCAGCGAGAGGGAAACTCGAGCAAGCTTTAAGTGGGACAAAAGTCAAGATAACTGATAGAAAAATGGATGATAGTAGTTTATTACATCCAGGTAAATCAGTAGAATTAATAATAGAAGGAAAAATTTGTGGTTATTTTGGTGAAATACATCCTATTTTAGCTGACCTTTACAAAATACCGAATAGAAGCTATTTATTTAAAATAGAATTAGATAAAATATTACAAGCAGCAACTCGTTTAAATAAACTCATTCCTTCATTCAAAGATTACCCAGTTGTTCCATTTATGGAGCGCGATATATCAATAATAATTTCCAATAATATAAAATGTGCCGAAGTAATATCAACTATAAACAAAGCAGGGAAACCTTTAATAGAAAAAGTGGAATTAATAGATATTTATCAAGGGGATAATTTAGCAGATGAAAAAATCAGTCATTCATACAGAATAAGATATAGAAATCCAGAAACAACATTAACAGATGAAGAGATAAATCCATATCATGAAAAAATCATATCTGCACTTAGCACAAAATTATTAGCAGAACTGAGAAAATAAAATATCACCTATCTTTATACAGACTGACTATGGGACTAGTTGTTGGACTCAATGTAGACTCCCTATACAATTTCTTAGGAACAAATCTGTTGAGTCCAACATCTGCAAATAATCCAAAGATGATCAAACAGGATTATTGACTATCTGAACTGAGACTTTACTTGAGACTTATTGTAAGACTCATATAAAATAGTTGAGAGAACCAAGAAAGGAGCCGCTTACATTCAAGAATCACCTATAACATGTTTCAAGCAAATTAAAATCGCAAAATTTTGCGATTTCATCTTAGTCCTCTATTAGTCCAGTTTGTATATTTGTGTTCAAAAGAGCTGGCATTAGAGTGATTACGAATATGCGTAACTGCATTATAGACAGTTACGCATTCTAATTCTATTTTTTGTGTTTGCGGTCACGCAAAACAATTCATATGGATAAATTTTGAATAAAATTGATTATTTTTTCTTGTCATCTTCTTGATTGGATTTATTTATACATCCATGCTAAATAATTATTATCACTAAAATATAATCTATATATTCTTATCTAAGGCTTAACAATAGACTCACTATAAGTTTCATATGATATCAACGAGATATTATTCCTAATAATTTGTTCGTTTTTATGGATTTATATAAATAAAATTTCTTTCCAAGAAGAGAATAAGTTCATTCATTAATCCCAGGTAAGTCTCAAACAGAGTCTCATGGTAAGAATTAGATAAATATATTGAGATTATTTCTTATATAATTCTTTTAAAAGTTGGTAACCTTCATTTAATTTCCTCATCAATTCAGTAGACCCACCTGCATCTGGATGATTGCGCAATGCTTTTTCTCTATATGCATCTCGAATATTAGAAAGAGTTAACGAAGAACCTGCTTTTGTAGGTAACTCTAATAATTTCAATGCTCCATAAACTGTCATTGTTGATTCAAGCGTTTGAAAAGAAGTAGATTTATTAGTTCTTTTAAATCTATTGACGAACCTTCTAGTTAAAGTAGGTATCCTATCTTTTAAAGTTTTAGAGGAAAAAGGATCTTCGAGTATTCCTGCCATCACAATTACACATTCATAGCTTGGATTATCTTGTGACCATGACGGACACAAATTTTTCATTAATCTTGATGCAGCTGTCCATGTAAAAGGGATGTTTTCGGAACCTTCTATATGAGGCCAAATATCCCTAGCAAGCCAAATCATTGAAGCTTCAATAACATTTTCTGCAGGTTTACTTCCGTACAATGACAACCAATGTGACTTAGCAAAACTTAGTGATTCTTCTATATGATCTTCTTTTACTGTATATAGAATATTATCATTATATATTTTCTTTTTTGTCTTTCCAAGGCTTTGCCTCAAAGAGTTTGTTTTCTTGCTTACAAAACCAGGAAGATCAATTACCTTACTTTTTGAGTCTATTTTATTACTTACATTGTTTTCATTATTATTATTCTCAATGCTTTTAATTTCTATATTACTATTATTAGTTAGGATAATCGCTTTATTTTCTAAATATTCACTTTCATCATACTGAACAATATAGCTAGATTGTTTAATATTCGAATTGATGATATCTAGTGACTCATTATTTATATTTGATTTACATTCATTATCTTCTAGTGAATCTTTAGATAGTATCTCTTCAAGTAATCTCTCAAAAACGGAGCCTCTTGCTCTAAGGCCCCATTCTTTTTTTAATTCATCAACGCCTTCCACTAAATGAATAGGTAGATCGATTGATATTCTTTTTGTATTTATTTCATCCAATACTTTTATTTATGAATTTCACTAATATTAGATCATTATTTTCTGATATAAGATATTTAAATAAAATTTTCATCATGGAGTTAGAATTTAGTTAAATTTATATGCAAATTAAAACATAAATCTTGAGTTAGACTCTCTGATCATCTTTAATAATTAAATTATTTTATAATCCACAATTATTCAAAATTTATGTCATTATAGTACTTATTTTCTTTTTTTAATGACTAATTCTAGGTTTTGTACAAATTCTAACCCTACGAGCTTTCAGCAACGAAAACAAGCCTATCGTTACAGAAAATTAGAAATGCTTAAATTCATACACGATAAGCTAGAAAGAAGAATGGCAGCATTACAAGGAAGTATAAGTAAACTAGAAGAACAAATTGAAAGAAATAAATCAGATGAAATTGATACAGATAATAGTACCACTAATTAAGTTTTTATATACAAACAACCTCCTCTAGTAGTTTATTTGCTCCATTATCTTTAAGCCAATTTATATCAGAATAGTTAGTGGCTAGAAAATAACCTGCAAATCCAAGCGCATTTATACTAAACCCTCTTGATTCATCTTTAGCTCTTATTATTATCACAAACCACTGATTTGATATTAATAAATTGTACGGCAACTTCGGTTTACTATTTTTGTATGGATTGCCAATATTAATTATCTCACTTAATTTAATATAATTACTATATAATGAATTCGGATCAGAGATATCATGACCATTATCATTTCTAATTACACAAATGTTTTTAAATAATTTCATATGTTTATTTAGATAATAATTTTTTTTGTCTGAAAACCAATTTTCTCTAGGGCAAATTTTTTCAGTTTTATTTCTTCTTAGTAATTGAATATGCCTATGAGGTTGGCTTGCTCCTGCTTTTGATGAACTATTAAAAAACCAAAGACCAGATGTATCGCTATTAACATCACAAATTGCTTTAAAATCATCAAATGACAACCATCCATTCTGAGGTTTCCACTCATTAGAAATAAGCAACATATGTCCAACTTGAACGGGATATTTATTAAGTATTAATGCATGACTATTATTTATTACATCAATTTCTAAGTCTGGTTCCCATGGAATAAATGGGTTAACTCTTGGCCCAATAAAATTATTCTTACTTTTAATTGTTCTCGATAATCTCCGAACCTCGTAATCATTGACTTTACTGATTTCTGTATCTAGATATGTATTTAAAGGTATTAAGCTTTGATTTTTAATTGCTATTTTTGTCAAAATAAGAGATTTATTCCAGTAAATTTCATCTTTCACTATTCTTTACAAGGCTTAGTGAACATACTTTTATTCAATTTATAATATACCAAAAACTAATCTGTGTCCCTTTGACATATTTTCTGTAAAAGTTTTATTGAATTTATTCAATTAATATAACCAATGATAGTCTTTCAATACTCTAAACACACCCAGAAGGACCCTTAATCGACAATTTCCAGGATTATGAGCAAATACATTAAAGACTCTAGACATCTGCCTTGAAACCCATTTACTTATCCATTAAGAACTGTTTTATCCTTAATGACCACAACATAACAAAATAGTTTTAAACCCTTTAGAAATTTCCAGACAAATAATCCAACAAACGTAGTTATTTACTTTTTAAACAAAATTTTATAAATCTAATCTTGTTCCTCAAATCCGTTGCAAGAGTGCAACTCTCAGAAAACACCTTGCTTACTTGTAAAGTAATTTTTATGTAATCTTGATTCATTCTCCACAAATAAGGTTGACGGAAGCGGGGGGGAAGGGATTAAACCTCAATCAGTAATATCTCCTCAATGGATTGGGAGTTCACTGAAGACGCAGCTTTTCTTGCTCTATGCGATGGTTTTCGTGAGAGTGGAGAAACATCAGCTATAGAGTTTCTTGCAAATGGTGAAGGAGCATTTCATTTCCTAGAGCTCACACAAAATGCTGCTGGGGAAGGAGTCGACCTCAGCGATTCAGATTCCATGGATAACTTCCAACAAGAAGTTATAGAAACCTTGGAGTCACTTTGTAATGAATGATATTTTCGTATTAAAATTACATTCATAAATTTATACGACCTATTTATTTGTTTATTTCTAACAACTAAAATAACGTGCTTTTGAATTCATAGTTACAATTGCAGTAGTGCTTTGTTCAGGATGAATTTGATCGCTATCATCCATCTCTAGACCAATTCTAGAAGCCTCCAACCAATCTAATTGTTTGGATGAATCAGATACATTTGGACAAGCCGGATATCCAAATGAAAATCTACATCCTCTATAATTTTGAGATAATATTTCTTTAATATTGTTAGGTTCATGAGACAGATATCCGCATTCTATTCTGATTTTACAATGTATATATTCAGCTAATGCTTCAGCAAGTTGAACACCAAGTCCATGGAAGAAAAGATAATCTGTATACATGTCCTTACTAAATAAGCTTTGAGCAAAGTCGCTACACACAGAGCCCATTGTTACGGCTTGCATTGGAATAATATCTGTAGGTTGATCGAATGTTAAATCTCTATAAAAATCAGAAATGCAATAACGATTTCCTGACCTTTGTCTAGGGAATTCAAATTCGCCTAAAAGTTTTTCATCTCTGTGAGAAAAAACTAATATTTTATTTCCTTTTCTACCACATGGAAAATAACCATAAACAGCTTTAGGCTCAATTAAGTTTTCTTTCTCAATTCTAGTTAACCATCTTTCAAGCTCAGGTTCTGCATTTTTATTCAAAAACTCTTCATATTGTGCTTTACTCTGTGTCTTATTTCTTTTCATCTGCCATTGGCCTGCAAATAATGCATTTTTATCTATGAAGTTAATAATATCACGTATATTTAGATCGTCACTTGTTAATACCTTTGTGCCAATAAATGGCGGAGTAGTTTTCTCTTCAATAGGTATTTTAGTCGATCTATTAGTATCAATAATTGGTTTTAGTTCTGTCAAATCTTTATCTGTAGAATCATCAGGAATATTATTTAATTTCTCTGTAATTTTCTCTGTAATTGAATTATTATGTTCACTTATTTGTATTCCTTTAGGTATACCATCTAGAAACCCTTTATTATTAGACCATAAATTTTGATTTTTTGCAGACATATATTCATCCATGAATCTTAAATCTGTAAATGCATCTTTACCATATATAACTTTACCTTTGTAAACTTCACCACAGTCCTTACTTACAAATTTTGGTGTTAGCGCAGCTCCACCTAAAATAACTGGTACTGTAATACCTTCTTTGTTAAGAGCATCGAGATTATCCTTCATGAACGCAGTAGATTTAACCAAAAGTCCACTCATTGCAATGCAATCTGGTTTATATTTTTGGTAA
>QCJQ01000024.1 GCA_003215935.1 Prochlorococcus sp. AG-409-D09 | reverse complement strand
TGCGAGAGGGGATAATACTCCGGATTGTTTTCCTGACTTAATCCCAGGACGGTATTCCTTCAGATCATCATAATTTACTCCATCTAGAATTCTCATTCCAATTGATTGATTAGCGTATTGATTTAGATGCTTGTGCAATTCACTTTTGCAAGCAAAACACCTATTTTCTGGATTTTTATTATATGAAGGATCTTCTAATTCATTCGTTTGGCATTCTATATGATTAATTCCTATCCATTTAGCTTGATTTCGTGCTTCTTCAAGAAGATGCGGGGCTAAAGAATCTGACACTCCTGTCAGCGCATATGCTCGTGAACCAAGTTGTTCAAAAGCAATTGCCGCAACTAAAGAACTGTCTACGCCACCTGAATAGGCTATACAAGCTTTTTGTTGATTTTTTACAAAGTCTCTCAGTAATTTCAATTGTTCATTCTCAGCTTTTGATAATGCTTCAAGTTGACTGAAAATCACTTCCGATTGCTTCTCTTTGAGTACTATTTGGGGGGATTCCCTCGTTAACCTTTTATCGTAATTGTTTTAATACATGGTGCCAGAGAAAAGTAAATTTAACAATTCAGCTCATTCGAGTAAATCTAGTTTTAGGTCTTCGAATGGTATTGGCATCACAACGGCTTCAGATAGTCAAGAGCGTATACATGGACAATTGCATATTTATGATGGAGAGGGAAAAGGGAAAAGCCAAGCTGCATTGGGAGTGGTTTTACGCACGATTGGCTTAGGAATTTGTGAAAAAAGGCAAACTAGAGTTTTATTACTTAGATTTTTGAAAGGGCCAGGTCGAGCTTATGACGAAGATGCAGCAATAGAAGCTTTGCAAAAAGGTTTTCCGCATTTAATTGATCAAATTAGAACAGGAAGAGCTGATTTTTTTACTGCTAATGAAGCAACTGATTTTGATGCTCAGGAAGCAAAACGTGGTTGGGATATCGCAAAAGGGGCAATAGCAAGTGCTTTATATTCAGTCGTTGTTCTTGATGAGTTAAACCCTGTACTTGATTTAGGATTACTTTCAATTGATGAAGTGGTAAGTACAATTACCTCAAGACCACACGGAATGGAAATAATAGTTACTGGAAGAGCAGCTCCTTTGAAATTAATTAAAGTTGCTCAATTGCATTCTGAAATGCGTGCACATCGTCGATGTGATAAAACTGATCAGAATATAATTTCTAGCAGTAATTTGGATGGTATTGAAATATATACCGGAGAAGGAAAAGGAAAGTCTACCAGTGCTTTAGGAAAGGCTCTTCAAGCAATTGGTAGAGGTATCAGTCAAGATAAAAGCCATCGGGTTTTAATTTTGCAATGGCTTAAAGGAGGTAGTGGATATACAGAGGATGCTGCAATCGCAGCTCTAAGAGAGAGTTATCCTCACTTAGTAGATCATCTACGTTCAGGCAGAGATGCGATTGTATGGCGTGGACAACAGCAATCTATTGATTATGTAGAAGCAGAGAGGGCGTGGGAGATAGCTAGAGCTGCAATATCAAGTGGTCTCTATAAAACAGTGATTTTAGATGAGTTAAATCCAACAGTTGATTTGGAATTATTGCCAACTGAACCAATTGTACAAACTTTACTTCGCAAACCTGCAGAAACCGAAGTGATCATTACAGGAAGATGTAAGAACCATCCCTCCTATTTTAATCTTGCTAGTGTACATTCTGAAATGGTATGCCATAAACATTATGCAGAGAAAGGTATTGATTTGAAACGAGGTGTAGACTATTGATATATGTTATTAAGATGATTATTCCAAGATTCAATTCCACCTTTAATATTGATACCATTAATGCCAAATTTTTTTAGTTTGGCAATAGCTTCTTTTGATCTTTTTCCAGTTTTACAATAGAAATATAGATTCCTATTAGTATTTAATTGTTTGATTTTTTTAATTATTTTTTCACTTTCAATTTCACTTAAAGGTATTAATTCTGCACCAGGAATTGATTGACTCTTGAATTCATCTCTATTTCTAACATCAATAATTGATATTTCTTGAGCATTATTCTTAATTAAAATTTTTATAGATTCTGCGGTAATTTCTTTTATATTTATGTCATCTTCTTTTTTTTCTGGATAATTTAAGCCAGTGCAAAACTGTTTATAATTGATTAGTGTTTTAATACTCTCTCTTCCCCCACATGGCATTAATTTAAGCTCTTTAAATCGCATTGTTAATGCATTAAATGTTAGAAGCCTTCCACTTAAGCTTGTTCCAATACCGGTTATTATTTTTATAACTTCTGTTGCTTGGATAATACCTATTAAGCCAGGAAGAATCCCTACTACTCCTCCTTCTTCGCATGATGGAATGATACCTGGAGGGGGAGGGTTTGGTAGAAGATCTCTATAGTTTGGACTAGATTTATTTAAATTAAACACTGTTACTTGCCCTTCGAATTTATAAATTGATCCATATATATTTGGTTTGTCTAACAAAACACATGCATCATTTATTAAGTATCGGCTAGGGAAATTATCCGTGCAATCACATACAATATCAAATGGTCTAATAATTTCTAATGCGTTTTGCTCAGTGAGAATCGTTTCAATAATTTCAACATTACAGTGTGGATTTAGTGCAGTTATAGTTTCCTTAGCCGATTTGGATTTAGATTTTCCTATTGATTCAGTGGTATGTATTATTTGTCTTTGAAGGTTAGATACTTCAACTAAATCAAAGTCTACAATTCCAATCTTCCCCACTCCTGCTGCGGCTAAATAAATTAATAATGGTGATCCAAGCCCGCCACTTCCTACACATAAAATAGAACTGCTTTTAAGATTTTTCTGTCCTTCTATTCCAATTTCTGGTAAAGATAAATGTCGTGCGTATCTTTCAAGTTCATCGGGATTTAAATTAATATGATTATTTTTTTTAAGCATAATTTGTTCGCTGGATTAGTTGTTTTTGTTTGTATTAAGAAATGATCTCAAGTTCATGAAATTGTTTTTCATTGTTGATCCACCAGGCTTGCATTAATTCATTTTTGTCAATAATAATCATTAAGCAAGCAGCTGTTGCCCAAATGAGATCAATTGAAGAGGGAGTTTTGTCGTTGCTTGAAATATGTGAGTGGGCATTTCCAAGAACTTTAAATTGATTTTTTCTTGCCCAACGTTGAGCAGTAATTTGCTCTAAAGGATCTATACAAAATCTATTTGCTTTAGAAGGGGAAGAAGTGCTTTTACTCAGCTTCTTGTTATTAGTTCTTGGTTCATGCAAATTAAATATTCCAGGCTCCCAAATATTTCTACATGGCCATATTAAATTAATTTCCCATATTCCCTGAGATTTATAGAGTCTTCCTTGTTTTTCTTTTCCAAGCAGCAAAGCACAACCTTCTTCAGGAGCTACTGACAGAAGAGTCTTACAAAGAGTTATGTTGCAATTATTTTTGAATTCAATAATTTTTGGAAATTTCATATGAAAATTTTATAAGGTTCGGAAGTCTCACTATTTGGGTTCGGAATTATCTCTAATTTGCCACTGGCATTTAAAAGATTAATTCGATACGCTCAACCCATAATTGCCTAGTAGCTTGTGTTCATGTCTGACGTCAATCCTGAGTCAAAAGAAGACTCTAAATCCACAAAAACTGAAGGTGTTAGCTTCTCAGACCGTTATGGGGATGTGATGAGCAAGGTCAATGATGCCTTGAGTAAAATTGATTGGACTCAGATGGGTAAATATGGCAAAGCTGCAGGAATTGTTGCTGTAGTAATTCTTGCGCAAGTTTTGATAAAAGTTGTAATTGACACAATTAATTTCTTCCCTATTTTGCCCGGTTTGTTAGAACTTTTAGGTGTTGTAGTTCTCGGTCAGTGGAGTTGGCAGAACTTAACCACTAGCGAGAAGCGTACTGCCGTATTCGAAAAAGTTCAAAATTTGAGGAAAGAATATTTAGGTTAATCACTATTTCTTTTTAGATTATTTAAAGGATTGGCTAGCAATTTAGCTGATCCTTTAACTTTTCAAGGATTAATACGGCCTCATTTTTATATGTACCGCCAAACATATTGGCATGATTAATGACATGGTACAAATTGTAAATTTCTACTCTTTCGCAAAAACAACTTTTTAATTTCCAAATCTCATTATATCCATCAAAAAAATCAATAGAAAAACCACCAAATAATTTTGTCATAGCTATATCTACTTCTCTATCAGCCCAATATATTGCTGGATCAAAAATAATTCCTTGATCATTTTCATTTGTTCCTACATTTCCACTCCATAAATCACCATGAACCAGTGAAGGTATTGGATCATGTTCATTTAGTAATGGGATGAGTTTTTCTAATAATTTTTCATATTTGGTTAGATGTAACCCCCATTTTTTAGTTAATTGTAATTGAGGGATTAATCTTCGATTAACAAAAAATTCTCCCCAATTTGAATTCCAGCCTTTCGTTTGAGGGCCAAGGCCTATAAAGCCTTCTTTGTCCCAACCAAATTTTCCTAAACTATTTTTCGAGGATGCAAGGTGAAGACTGGCAAGCCCTTTACCTAGTTGTTGTTGGTTGCCATTAAAAATATTAAACCAGGGTAATAATAAAATTGAGATATGGTTTAGTTTTTTGCAAATGAATGGTTGAGGTATTTGAAGCTCAGATTTTTCAACATAGCTGCCTAGTTTAATTAGTCCATCATTCTCAAATTCCAGCATTGCATAATTTCTTTTATCACAGGTTTTAGCAAAGAATAAACTGCCATCTTGGGAATGTATTTTCCAGCTTTTATGAATACAACCTCCATGAACCGCCTCGATTTTTTTGATTTCGATATTTTGAAGTGGTCCTGAAAGCTCGTCTAGAGCTTGTTGAATTAATTGTTTCATTCCTTTTTTTGCTTTATTTTGCGATGATTAATAGATGACTAAAGAATCTGTCATTGTTATAGGAGCTGGCATTGCAGGTCTTACTACTGCAGCTCTTCTTGCGAAAGAAGGTATTGAAGTAAGTCTATTAGAAGCTCATTATCAAACTGGTGGTTGTGCTGGAACATTTAAACGTGGACCTTATATTTTTGATGTTGGAGCCACTCAGGTCGCCGGTTTTGAGCCTGGAGGTATTCATGAGCAGATATTCAAATATCTTGATTCTCCTTTACCAGCTTCAGAGATTTTAAATCCTGGCTGCCTTATTGATTTATGTGATGGTTCCAGCCCTATCAGATTGTTTTATGACCCTCTTAAATGGAAAGAAGAAAGAATCAAGCAATTCCCGGGTAGTGAGCGGTTTTGGTCTGTTTGTTCTGCTTTACACCAAAGTAATTGGTCTTTTGTAGCGAAGAATCCTGTACTACCAGTTCAAAACACTTGGGATGCTATTCAATTACTAAAAGCTTTGCGACCTTCTACTTTTTTGTCAACTTTTTTTACTCCAATGTCAATTGGAACTCTACTTAAAATATGTGGATGTGCTAAAGATAGACGATTAAAAAAATTCCTTGACCTCCAATTAAAACTTTACTCGCAAGAGCCAGCTGATACTACTGCTGTACTTTATGGTTCCACTGTTCTTCAAATGTCTCAGTTCCCTCTTGGATTAAGACATCTTGAAGGCTCTATGCAAAAGTTAAGTGATCAATTAACGTCTGTATTTATTAGAGATGGAGGACAATTATTTTTATCTCATCGTGTAAAAAAACTTTCTAAGAATTTAAATGATTCAATGTGGCGTGTTGAAGGAACTGATTTAAAGGGTGTTTCATTTGATCTAACTGCTTCCGATGTTGTATGTACTTTACCTCCTCAAGCTTTGATAGAACTATCTCCAGTAGGTAGTGGAATTCCAAATTTTTATCGTCGAAGAATACAAAGGTTATCAAAACCTAGTGGTGCTGTTGTTCTGTACTCTGCAGTTGAGAGATGTAGTTTGCCAGAAAATTGTCCATTACATATTCAGTTAAATTCGAAAGATCCTGGTTCTTTATTTATTTCAATTAGTTGTGAGAAAGATGGTCGCGCTCCTGATGGTCAAGCTACTTTAATAGCAAGTTTTTTTGCCTTAACAGAAGATTGGAATTCTTTAAGCCGGGAGGCCTATGATCGAAAAAAAGAAATAACTTTATCTAAAATGATTAATACTTTAAATACATATTTTGGATTTTCGGATTCGGATTGGTTGCATAAAGAATTGGCAACACCAAAAAGCTTTCAGAGATGGACTGGTAGACCAGATGGCATTGTTGGCGGTTTAGGGCAACATCCTCTTAGGTTTGGTCCATTCGGCTTGCCAAGTAGAACACCTGTTCAAGGATTATGGATATGTGGTGATTCGATATATCCAGGTGAAGGTACTGCAGGCGTTAGCCAATCAGCATTGATGGTTACAAGACAATTATTAGCTAATAAAGGTAGACAATTTTCTCTAACATTATGAAGTTGCTTGTTTTATAAAAACTCTGGTCTGAATTTTTGGTTTTCTTCTAGTATTTGTTGTAATTTACTCCATTGTTCCGAAATAATTGCATCTTCAATCTCCTTAATGCAGTTTCGATAAGACTTTAAGTTTTTTAGGATTGTTGTTTTGTTGTTTCTTGCCATTGATACTCCTAGATAAGGATTCCCTCCTCCAACTCTTGTGGTATCAGAAAAGCCACTTGAAGCTAATGTTTTGGAAAGATTAAGGAGTTCATGATTTTTTTCATTGGAAACTGTTTGAAGCAAAGCTCCACTAACTAATACTGGTAAATGAGATACCAGAGCAACAGCATTATCATGAAGTTTGGCGTCTGCTATTACCCATTGACTTCCAAGAGAAATAGCAAGTTGCTCAATTACTTTTAAAGCGTTTGAATTTGTATTTGCTGATGGAGTTGATATCCAAGCTTTATTTTTAAATAGATCTCGTTTACCGGCATGAATACCAGATTCGTTTGTTCCTGCCATTGGATGACTTCCTACAAAATGAGGATGAATTTTATTCCATATTTTTAAAACAGGTTCTTTTACTGATCCAACATCTGTTATTACTGCATTATTTGGTAAAGCATTAATTAATTGTTGCTCGGGGTTTAGTATTTTCTCTAAGGGTAATGCAAGTATGATAAGTGAGCATTTTTTTAGAATGCTTGTATCAGTGCTTATTACTTGAGCTATTTTTTTCTTTTCGGCTTCTCTTGCTGATTCTTTTCTATGTGTAACACCATGAACAGTGTAACCTATTCTTTGAAGATCTAAGGCTAGGGACCCTCCAATTAAGCCTAATCCAACTATACCAATATTTTTAATGGCTTTGAATTTGGATGTATGAAAATCTTTTTCTTTTTCCATTATGTTGATTGTTTGCCACAGATGGCAGAAATTAATTTTGATTAGTGAGTAAGTATATGTTTGAGGTTAATGCGCATAAGCAAGTAAAACATTTACTCCAAAATGATCCATTTTTATGGCCTCATAATCTTACTTTGAGCAGACTTGTTGCACGCAGTTTAAATCGAAAAGACAGATCTTTTATTCATTTGGAAATATCTGATAGAGATTCGTTTTGGCCTGGGTTGTTGATTCCACTGTATTTGGCTCCCAATGGCGCTGTTTTAGTATTGACTCAGAAGCAGAAAAAACATTTATTGCAAGATGAAATTCCTCGATTAGCTATTAATGGAATTTATTTTCCTTTATATCAAGGATTAAAGCCTCCTGGAAGTGACAAGGTTTGGATCATTGATCATCTTGGCTTTGTTGATGCATATCTAAAAGGGTTTCTTCAAAATCGACAATTGATTTTAATCGGAGATGAGTTCCTAGAAACCTTTTTTAGAGAAGCTATGTCTATTGCTGTGGAATTTAGTGATTGGGATAAATTTAAATTTTTTAAAAAATCTCATTATTTGTCTTTGATGAATTTTTATGAGAATTTAAACCGTAAACTTTTTGCCCAGGATCGAGGTAATAATTCTTTAATTAGAATTGAGACAAGTGAAATGCAAAGATTGCAAGATCTATTACGTGAAATTAATAGCCTTCCTTCTCCATGGTCAAAACTTTTAGGTGTAGATGTTCAGACTTGGGTAAGCTGGACTCGCTTGAATTATAAGAAATTACATTGGGATTGGAATTGGCAACCTCTTGATCCATTAGCTGATTTAAGTAATCTTTTAATAGAGCAACCTCTTTTAGTACTTTCAAAATTAGATCGAAAGGATTATTTGATTAAAAGATTCAAATCTATTAATTGTTTTTTCAATGTTCAGGTTTCTTTGGGACAACCTCTTTTGAAAAAGCCAATAGAACTATTTATTCCAAATAACCAACGTCTACCTAATCATCAGCTCTATTGTCAATATTTATTAGATCAATGCCGTAGACTGATTCTCGGAAGGACAGGTATGACCATTATTTTGTTAGATGATTTGCACTTATCCTTGAGGTTAACTAGCGAGTTAGCTTCTGAATTCGGTCGAAGAGTTGTTCATGAATCAGTGCCATATGAATTGAATGGTGTCATTTGTTGTAGTTGTTCTTGGTGGTTAACGTCTCATGAGCAGTTGCCTATTCCTGATCAATTAATTTTTGCTTTGATTCCATTTCGAAGTATGGAACTTCCTTTGACATCTGCAAGAGTAGAATATTTTAAAATGAAAGGAAGAAATTGGTTTCGAGAATTTTTATTGCCGGAGACGCTAGTTCTTATCTCTGCTGTTATATCGGTGATAAGAAATCAACCAGTTCGTGTTGCTATTCTTGATGGCCGTTTAAAATTGAGAAGTTGGGGCGTAGAAGTCTTTCGCGTTCTTCAACCGTGGAATCTTTTAGAACGGTTAATGCCTCGTTAACAACCCCATTCTTCGTCAAGATTGGGCTAAATTATGGAGAACATTCATTATGGGAGAATCTCGCCGGACAAAAAAAAATAGATTATCTACTCTTCAGACCAGTAAGAGACTAGAAGAATCACCAAGGATTTTAGATTGGTTTCCACTTACCAAAAAACAACAGAATCAATTTATTAAACTAACTATCCGTGGGAGTTGGGTGGGTATTGGCCTTTTAGTGGCTTTTTGGTTAGTTGTTAGAATTATTGGACCTGCTATGGGGTGGTGGGTACCCGCAGATTTGAAATGAAAACTTTATTTTTTTATTTCATTATTGACGTCTTAATTTTTCTTGGATTTTTACGCAGCGGTAGAAATTTTATTGCTTGATGTTTGTGCTGATGTGATACGTGCTGAGGTTGCTAAAGGTTTCATAGAATTTGAACTAACTTCCGATCCTTCATTTAGCTTTTGCTTTACCAACATTTCAATTTTTTCTTTGACTTCGGTGTTTTGTTCAAGCCATGTAATTGTATTATCCCTACCTTGTCCTATGTTGTCACCTTCATAGCTATACCAAGCTCCTTTTCTAGTTACGATATTTGTCTCTTCTGCTAAATCTAATAGACATCCAATAGTGCTAATACCTTTACCAAAAAGTATGTCAAACTCTGCAATTCTGAAGGGTGGAGCAACTTTATTCTTGGCTACTTTTACTTTTGCCCTAATTCCATATTCTTCTGTTCCTCTCTTTAGAGTCTGTATTCGACGAATGTCAAGTCTTACTGATGCATAGAATTTGAGTGCATTTCCACCTGTTGTTGTTTCTGGATTGCCATATGTTATTCCAATTTTAAGGCGTAATTGATTGAGGAAAATTACTGTACAGCCAGACTTACCAATGTTTCCTGTGATTTTTCTCATTGCTTGACTCATTAATCTAGCTTGGCTTCCTACAGCATGATCTCCCATTTCACCTTCTATTTCTGAACGTGGAGTAAGTGCGGCAACAGAATCAACTACAACTAAATCAACTGCAGCAGATCGAATTAGTTGATCTACAATTTCCAACGCCATCTCACCTGTATCAGGTTGAGATACTAAAAGATTTTCAATATCTACTCCTAGGGATGCTGCATATACAGGATCTAGAGCATGCTCTGCGTCAACAAAAGCGGCTACTCCTCCTTGTCTTTGTACTTCTGCAATTGCATGCAAGGTTAGAGTCGTTTTCCCTGAGCTTTCTGGTCCATATACTTCCACTACTCTGCCTTTTGGATACCCTCCACCTAGAGCGAGATCCAAAGTAAGGGCACCTGTTGATATGGTTTCGACCCGCATTCTTGAGGCATCTCCGAGGCGCATGATTGAGCCTTTCCCGAAATTTCGTTCTATTTGTCCAAGAACTAAGTTGAGAGCCTTTTCTTTCTCTCCAGTTTTGCGATCGACTTCTATTGGCATGGGTTTAGATGATTTAAATGATTGCAATCGTTGTTTATGCAAGGAGAAAGACTAAGTGCAACGATCTTTATTTAGACTGAATAGTACAGACGTACGCACAACAGTCAAGGCCAATGAGCTAAAGGTTCTTGAAATTTTTTGTCTTCCAGTACGAAAATCCTTGACGGCAAGTGCTGTAAATCTTTTGGCTTGATATAACCCCATTGCGCTAAATAGCAAGGAATGGAATGTAGACCAGGGGTATTAATGACTTTTTCAAGTGTTGCGCGACGATCTTCAATAAAACCGTGAATTTTATTTTCCGCTAGCAAATGCAGTAGAACCTTTTCTTTAGGCCCCGATTCATGTCCATACACAACGTTTGCTTTGATATCTAAATATTTCAAGATTTGATTGGTGAAATGTTTTCCTTTAGTTGTAAGTACAACTAATTCTAACTCTTCTTTTTCAAGTTGCTTTAAGCGATTTACTACTCCGGGAAAGGCTATATGCTTTTTTAGCCAATAAGTGAGATTTTTAGATATATTTTCTTGTCTAATATTATCAAGTACTTTTTGTAATTGTTGAGCATTCCAACCCCATGCTTCTAAACCTTCTTGACATTTATGTTCATAATTGCTTGCAAATGATTCGAAAAAATGTTCTTTAAAATCACTATCTTCTCGTGTTAGCTCTGCAGCCATCAGAACCATTTCCCATCCATGGTGAATCCAAGGTCTTATATCTTTAAATAACTTTGGTACTTTATTCTCTAATAAAATAGAGTTAGGATTTGTTTTGATTAGATATAAGCAGGCCTTTCGTGCGCTAAACCAATATTCATTCATCCCATCAATTATGACTCCATCAAAATCAACAACTAGTAGATTTCTATTTTTCACTAATTAGATTGAAAACTGGGCCGCTAGGATTCGAACCTAGGAATGTCGAGACCAAAACCCGATGCCTTACCACTTGGCGACGGCCCATTGACTAAAATTGGAACTCTTCAAGAAAGAGCTCTTTCCTTTCATTCAATCAAATAATTACATATTTTAGTCAATCATGTCATCTCATTCTCAATATTTGAATTTAATGAGGTGCGGATTTTTGTCTGTTTATTCATTTAAATACTTTTCCCTTACTAGTTCGAGCAGATTGATGTTGCGGTGAAGATTTACGGGATAACCAAGGTGATATCAGTTGAGTTGCTTCATTTAGAGCTTCTTCCCAACCTTCCGGCCATTCTCTGAGACTGATTTGTTTCATTTGTGCTTCTAATAACCAAGGTTGAATAAGTTTTCTCGCCATACCTCCAAATGCTATTCCTGCAGGTCCTGGATCTTTTTTTGATATATGTTTAATAGTGAATTGATTTGTTCCTCCGGCTAGTTGCAGTGGTCCTGGTGGGGCTATGTGTTTGATGTTTTCCCATAATGATACAGCGACTTTTGCAGCTCCTTTCCCTAAATCTCCACTCATTCTTCTTCCATCAAGTTGCCAAATTGCTTTTTGGTTATATTTGCTCAGACATTTGTGACGTGCCCATAATTCTTTTGCCAAGTCTTCAGTATTGATTCCATATCCTTGTAATCCGCAACTTACGGCTATGCGTTTAAAGCAAACATTGGTTGACATTATTGTTGAGACAGTATTTTCGAAATCTTTTGCCCGCCCTGGTGCTGTGTGAATTTCAATTGCATCTGGGTTGAGTTCAGAAAGAAGCGGAGCAAATTCTTTTAGTCCAACTCGACGATCTTGTTCATTGATTAGTCCTAAAGGACAAATGGGAATGCAACGACCACATCCATAACACCGATCATTATTTACACCATTCCCTCCTTCGATTGCCTTGGCAGGGCAAATTTGTTGACATGGACGAAGACAATCCAATGGGCATTTTTGGGGATCGAACCATGCTTTACGAAAATGTTCATCTTTACCATCACTAATACTTATCATTAGCCATGGTCTAGTTCCATTTTGGGACTCAACCCAATCGATAGCTTGCCGTGCGGCGTATACAACTGCCGCATCAGCTGAGACATCAATACAATGGACTCCAGCTGTTGCATAAATAGAGCACAGGTCAGCTATTGCAGGTAAATCTTGATTACTTGCTCCGCAAATTAATTTGACCCAATTGCCTTTATGTAAGGCTTGTTCATTGGATATTGATGAAGCTTTGTGATTCAAATTGAATTTTTGTAATCAAGATTCTATGAGTGAGCGCATTGGGTGCCATTTAAGACTTCGCGAACCTCCCATTTCTATTACGACTTTCAAACGAGGTTCTCGATCGCAAAGTTCAGATAACGCAGACAATTCGGAAAGAGATAAAACTTGCCCCTCTAGTAACCATAAAACTAATGGCTGATTGTTTTCTAGTAATTCATTCAATTGAGGTATAACTTGCTGTACTTCACCTAATGCTCCATTTCGTCCAATGTTTTGATGCCCGAGATGAGGAGGTCTTATTCCATGCAATTCCATTAAAAATACTTCCGGGTCACCCAAACCTCTAACAGACATGATTTGAGTTCTGTATCCAGCAGCTCTAAGTCTTCTTAATACCCTTGTTTCAGTACCACCTTCCAAAGGGGCATATAAGGCAAGACAGCCATAAGATTCAAGATCTTGGCGAAACCTCCTACCAGAGAGTAATAGAGGCATTTTAAAAAAGATTTTTTATAGGTTTTGTAGTTGAAGCATAGTTATTAAGGGGCACTCAATGGTGTAGTCTTATAAATTGCTAAAGCTTTTCTGTGCCCGTTTGCTAGCCGGGCCTCCAGATAGCAAGGCAGATTCGACGATTGCGTTGGATCTATTGGCCAGAATAAAGAAGTTTTTGACTTTCTTTATCGAGATACTAATCGGATTTTTTATTTCGACTAAGTCTCAGCCAGCTGATTTTTAGTTAGCTTTTATCCTTTATATATTTTGTTCCCTTATACGGATCAATGTTGGTGGGTAAAACTAGCTTTTATTAATCGGCAGTATAAATGATCTCTTTACTAGAGATTAATGATGCTGGCTTAATTCAATACCATGTCTATAGGCATTCTTGGAAAAAAATTGGGCATGTCTCAATTTTTTGACGAACAAGGTAGAGCTATTCCGGTCACTTTGATTGAAGCTGGTCCTTGTAGAGTTACACAGTTAAAAAGCTCTGAAACAGATGGTTACTCCGCTGTTCAGATAGGATTTTGTTTTGTGCGTGAAAAGTTGTTGAATGCTCCTCAAAAGGGTCATTTAGCCAAGTCAGGTAAAGCTTTTCTTCGTTATTTACGAGAATATCGTTTAGATGATTTAGGTGGATTGGAACTAGGATCATCAATTACTGTTGATAATTTCGAGACTGGTCAAAAGGTTGATGTTAGTGGCGACACTATGGGCAGAGGTTTTGCTGGATATCAAAAACGACATGGTTTTAGCCGTGGACCAATGAGCCATGGTTCTAAAAATCATCGTTTACCTGGTTCTACTGGTGCAGGAACAACTCCAGGAAGAATTTATCCAGGGAAAAGAATGGCAGGACGCTATGGAGGGAAACAGATCACCACGAGAGGTTTAACTATCGTCAAAGTAGACTCTGGCCAAAATCTTTTAGTTGTTAAAGGTTCTGTTCCTGGTAAGCCTGGCGCTCTTCTAAATATTCGCCCAGCTGGTCGAGTTGCGGCAACTAGTATTAAAGGAGGAAAATAATGACTACTTGTATTGTTTTTGATTGGCAGGGACAAGAAACTGGTAAAACAACCCTTGAGTTAAAGGTTGCAAAGGAATCCACTGCAGTTGATTTGATGCATAGGGCAGTGTTGAGGCAGCAGGCGCATAGTCGTCAAGGTACTGCTAGTTCTCTTACGAGATCAGAGGTTAGAGGTGGTGGTCGCAAGCCTTATAAGCAAAAGGGTACAGGTAGAGCTAGGCAAGGTTCTATTCGTACTCCTCTGAGGCCAGGTGGTGGAATTATTTTTGGACCTAAACCCCGGAGTTATAACCTTGGAATGAACAAGAAAGAACGTCGTTTGGCACTTAGAACAGCCTTCATGGCAAGAATTGATGATATGAAGGTGGTAAAAGATTTTGGGATAGAGCTTGAAGTTCCAAAGACTCGAGAAATTTCTGATGCCCTTGAGAGATTAGGTTTTTCATCTGACTCTAAGGTTTTAATTGTTCTCTCTAACCCATCTGAAACTCTGAGACGCTCAATAAATAATTTGAAGACTGTCAAACTTATTGCTGCCAACCAACTCAATGTTTTTGATTTGCTTAATGCAAATTCACTAGTAGTAGGTGAAGATGCTCTATCAACTATCCAGGAGGTATATGGAGATGAATGAGATGTTCCAAAACCGACTAGAGGATGTTATTCGCCGTCCTTTGATTACTGAAAAGGCTACTAAGAGTTTGGATTTAAATCAGTACACTTTTGAAGTTGATCATCGTGCTGCTAAGCCTCAAATTAAAGCTGCTATTGAAAAGATGTTTGATGTGAAGGTCATTGGTATCAGTACTATGAACCCTCCTAGAAGATCACGACGTGTTGGTCGCTTTTCTGGTAAACGTTCACAGATAAAAAAAGCTGTTGTTCGTTTAGCTGAAGGCAACACTATTCAATTATTCCCAGAGTCTGAGAGTTAAAACAATGGCTATTAGAACTTTCCGTCCTTATACACCTGGTACTCGTACAAGAGTCGTTACTGACTTTAACGAAATCACAAGCAGGAAACCAGAAAAGTCACTTTTAGTGGCAAAACATCGTCGAAAAGGTAGGAATAATCGGGGTGTTATTACTTGTCGCCATAGAGGTGGTGGCCACAAACGTTTATATCGGATAATAGATTTTCGTCGTAATAAATTAGGAGTTCCTGCAAAAGTAGCTGCTATTCATTATGACCCTCATCGTAATGCTCGCATTGCTTTACTCTTTTATTCTGATGGAGAAAAACGTTATATTTTAGCCCCTTCTGGTATAACAATTGGTCAAGAAGTTATCTCTGGACCAGAAGCTCCTATAGAAATTGGGAATGCTTTGCCATTATCTGCGATACCTCTTGGATCCAGTGTTCATTGTGTTGAATTGTATGCCGGTCGAGGTGGGCAGATGGTGCGTACTGCTGGTGCAAGTGCTCAAGTAATGGCTAAAGAAGGAGAATATGTAGCATTGAAATTACCTTCTACCGAGGTTCGTTTAGTACGTTGTGAATGTTATGCAACTCTTGGAGAGGTAGGTAACTCTGAAATAAGAAATACGAGTTTAGGTAAGGCTGGAAGGAGACGATGGCTTGGAAGAAGACCTCAGGTACGAGGAAGCGTTATGAATCCTTGCGATCACCCTCATGGTGGAGGAGAAGGAAAGGCACCTGTTGGTCGAGCTGGTCCTGTGACTCCTTGGGGTAAGCCAGCATTAGGTTTAAAAACAAGAAAACGCAATAAACCTAGTGATAAGTTTGTTCTTCGTAAACGTCGAAGAGTTTCTAAGCGGAGTCGAGGAGGCCGAGATTCCTAATGTCAATTTTCTTTATCACCTTCGCTTAATTTCTCATGGGACGATCACTTAAAAAAGGACCTTTTATTGCTGATAGCCTTCTTAGTAAGGTTGAGAAGCAAAATTCAAATGACGATAAAACAGTCATTAAAACTTGGTCTAGAGCTTCTACTATTCTTCCAATAATGATTGGTCATACGATTGCTGTTCACAATGGCAAAACACATATCCCAGTTTTTATAACTGAGCAAATGGTTGGCCATAAGTTAGGAGAGTTTGCCCCAACAAGAACCTATAGGGGTCATGTCAGAGATAAGAAAGGAGGAAGATAAATGTCAGAAAAAACTTCAGCTTCTACAGTTGCTAAGGCACATGGCAAATTTTTAAGAGGGTCTGCTTCAAAAGTGCGTAGAGTTTTGGATCAGATTAGAGGTCGTACATATCGCGATGCTTTAATCATGCTTGAGTTTATGCCATATCGTTCTACAGATCCAATTACAAAGGTTCTACGCTCTGCGGTGGCCAATGCTGAAAATAATCTGGGATTAGACCCATCATCTTTAATTATTACTACCGCCACAGCTGATAGTGGCCCATCAATGAAGCGTTATAGACCTCGTGCACAAGGTCGAGCTTTTGCTATTAAAAAGCAAACTTGCCATATAAGTATTGCTGTATCAGCTTCATCCGAATTATTGAATACAGAGGAGAAAAACTGATGGGACACAAAATCCATCCAACTGGAATTCGGTTAGGGATCACTCAAGAACACCGTTCTCGATGGTATGCGCCAACCAAGACATATCCTCAGCTCTTGCAAGAGGATGATCGTATTCGTACATTTATTAGTAAAAAGTATGGATCTGCTGGTATTAGTGACGTTTTAATTGCTCGTAAAGCAGATCAATTAGAAGTTGAATTAAAAACTGCTAGACCAGGTGTAATAGTTGGTCGACAAGGTAGTGGAATAGAAGATTTACGTTCAGGAATTCAAAAAACTATAGGTGATCGCAATAGGCAAGTCCGTATTAATGTTGTTGAAGTTGAAAGAGTTGATGCTGATGCTCATTTACTAGCTGAATATATTGCGCAGCAACTTGAAAAAAGAGTAGCTTTTCGGAGAACTATTCGGATGGCTGTTCAACGTGCTCAGAGAGCAGGCGTTTTAGGCCTAAAGATTCAAGTTGGGGGTCGTTTAAATGGTGCAGAAATTGCTCGATCTGAATGGACTCGAGAAGGACGTGTACCTTTACATACACTCAGAGCAGATATTGATTATGCAACAAAGATTGCCAGTACTACATATGGAGTGTTGGGAATCAAAGTTTGGGTTTTCAAAGGTGAAGTACTTGCTAAGGAGGATCAACCAATCCCTGTCGGTGCAAGTCCTCGGCGCCGAGGAAATCGACGACCTCAACAATTTGAGGATCGTTCCAATGAAGGAAAATAGGGAGTTTTAATCATGCTTAGTCCCAAACGCACCAAATTCAGGAAACAGCAGCGAGGTCGGATGCGAGGTATTGCCACTAGAGGCAATAAAATTGCTTTTGGTCAGTTTGCTCTTCAAGCTCAAGAATGTGGTTGGATTACCTCAAGGCAAATTGAGGCAAGTAGAAGAGCGATGACACGTTATGTCAAACGTGGAGGGAAAATTTGGATCCGAATTTTCCCTGACAAGCCTGTTACTATGAGACCTGCTGAAACACGCATGGGTTCAGGTAAAGGAAACCCGGAATTTTGGGTAGCAGTGGTTAAACCTGGAAGAATCCTTTTTGAAATGGGAGGAAGTGAGGAGATTACTGAAAAAATTGCTAGGGAAGCCATGCGATTAGCTCAGTACAAGCTACCTGTTAAAACAAAATTCATAGCTCTGGATGAACCTAGTCAACCATTGTCTAGCTTTCAATCATCTAGTGCTGATAAAGCAAAATTGGAGTCTTAAATTAAATGGCAAAAACAAATATCTCTGAAACTCGCAAGCTTACAGATGCTGACATCAATGAAAAGATTGTTGGTATTAGGAAAGAGTTGTTTGATCTTCGTTTTCAACAAGCAACAAGGCAATTAGAGAAAACTCATCGTTTTAAGGAAGCTCGAACTGAATTAGCTCAGCTTCTGACTATTCAAAAAGAGCGAATTCGCTCTAATACTTCTTCAGGATCTCATTAAGATTATGGCACTTAAAGAAATGGTTGGAATTGTCGTTAGCGACAAAATGGACAAAACAGTAGTTGTGGCAGTGGAAAATCGTTTTCCTCATCCCATCTATCAAAAAATCATTAGTCGCACTACCCGACATAAAGCTCATGATGAGTCGAATCATTGCAAGGTTGGTGACAGGGTTAAAATTAAAGAATCCCGTCCTCTTAGTGCACAAAAACGCTGGGCTATATCTGAAATTCTTAGCCAAGGGATGAAATCAAAGGAGGCATCCAAATGATTCAGCAAGAAACATTCTTAACTGTTGCAGATAACAGTGGAGCTAAACGACTTCAATGCATTCGTGTATTGGGATCTAATAGACGTTATGCACATGTTGGTGATGTAATTGTCGCTGCCGTTAAAGATGCAATGCCAAATATGGGCGTTAAGAAATCTGATGTAGTAAGGGCTGTAGTTGTTAGAACTAAAGCCACTATGCGGCGTGAAACGGGAAATTCAATTCGTTTTGATGATAATGCCGCAGTTTTAATTAATGATGATAAAAACCCTAGGGGAACAAGAGTCTTTGGTCCTGTAGCACGTGAACTTCGTGAACGAAATTTCACCAAGATAGTTTCTTTAGCTCCGGAGGTGATTTAAATGATTAATCAAACTAAAAAAAATAAACCTATTCAGCGTATTAAGATGCGTATTCGCAAAGGAGATACTGTACAAGTAATTTCTGGTAAAGATAAAGGTAAAACTGGAGAGGTCTTAAAAACCTTGCCAAATGATAATCGTTTGATTGTGCAAGGCATTAATTTAAGAACTAAGCATATTAAGCCTTCTCAAGAAGGAGAAACAGGAAGGATCGTCACTGAAGAAGCATCATTACATTCCTCAAATGTAATGATTTATTCTTCAAAGAAAAAAGTTGTTAGCAGAGTAGAAATTTTTCTAGATAAGGATGGAACTAAAAAACGACGACTTAAAAAGACAGGAGAATTACTTGATTAGCATTACTTCTCCCACTTCTCAGAATTTCCTCTATTCCCTCTGATTTTTTATTTCGCATTTCTGACTACGTCCAGAATTTAACGCCATCACTCCCATGTCACTTAAAAAGCGCTATCGAGAAACAATCAGACCCAAACTTTATAAAGATTTGGGTTTTTCTAATATTCATCAAGTTCCTAAGGTTGAAAAGGTTACTGTTAATCGAGGTCTAGGAGAAGCGGCGACTAATTCAAAGTCGTTAGAGGCTTCTTTATCTGAAATGGCCACAATTACTGGTCAAAAAGCTCTGGTAACAAGGGCAAAAAAAGCTATAGCCACATTTAAAATTCGCCAAGGAATGCCTATTGGCTGTGCCGTGACATTAAGAGGGGACAGGATGTATGCATTTCTGGAACGTTTAATAAATCTTGCTTTACCAAGGATTAGAGATTTCCGAGGAGTGAATCCTAAAAGTTTTGATGGTAGAGGTAATTACACCTTAGGAGTCAAAGAACAGCTTATTTTTCCTGAAATTTCTTTTGACAAAATCGATGCAATTAGAGGAATGGACATCACAATCGTCACCAGTGCTCGTACTGATGAAGAAGGTAAAGCTCTTCTAAGCGAGATGGGAATGCCCTTCCGTAGCAACTGAGTCCGACTTACATACGATTATGGCTAACCACGATCCAATTTCAGACATGCTCACTCGAATTCGCAATTCGAGTCAGAAGCGTCATCACAACACTCGTATTCCTGCCTCTCGCATGTCTCGTAGCATTGCGAAAGTACTTCAGCAAGAAGGATTTATTGCTGAAGTGACTGAAGAAGGTGAAGGCTTTGCTAAAGAACTTGTCCTAGGTCTCAAATACAGCGGTAAGCATAGACATCCAATTATTCGCTCTATGCAGCGTGTGAGTAGACCTGGATTAAGAATTTACAAAAACACAAGAGGATTGCCAAAAGTCCTTGGAGGCTTAGGAGTGGCAATTATTTCTACTTCCAAAGGTGTCATGAGTGATCGTGATGCTCGTAAACAAGGCGTAGGCGGAGAAGTTCTCTGCTACGTCTATTGATAAGGAGTTTGACCTATGTCTCGAATTGGTAAAAAACCTATTCCTATCCCTGAAAAAGTGGATGTTAAATTAAAAGGCCTTTCTTTGATTATTAAGGGACCCAAAGGTGAGCTTCAACGTACTTTGCCAGATGGTGTAACTGTTAGCCATGTTGAAAATTCAATTATTGTTCAACCGAAAAACGATAAAAGAAAATCTAGAGAATTACATGGTTTATGTCGTTCTTTAGTTGCAAATATGGTTGTGGGTGTAACAGATGGATATACAAGGAAATTGGAAATAGTTGGAGTTGGTTCAAGGGCTCAAGTTAAAGGAAAAAAATTAGTTGTTAGTGCTGGTTATAGTCATCCAGTTGAAGTAGTACCTCCTGAAGGAATTTCCTTTTCGGTTGAGAACAATACAAATGTGACTGTTAGTGGAATTGATAAGGAATTAGTTGGGAATGAGGCTGCAAAGATTCGTTCAATTCGTCCTCCTGAACCATATAAAGGCAAAGGAATTAAATATGAAGGAGAACACATTGTTAGGAAAGCTGGTAAGTCAGGCAAAAAAGCTTAACTAACTCTTTTCTTTCCTTATCTAATTTTTCTCCCATGACAACATTATCAAGAAAAAAACAAACTCAAAAACGCCATAAAAGATTACGAAGGCACTTGAGTGGTAATAGTGAGAGACCCAGATTATCTGTCTTTCGATCTAATAACCATATTTATGCCCAAATTATCAATGATGATTTGCAAAGTACTATTTGTGCCGCTTCAACACTTGATAAAGATTTGCGCTCAACTTTAAACAGTGATGGTGGTACTTGTGCTGCTTCGTCTGCTGTTGGAGAACTTGTTGCTAAAAGAGCCTTATCTAAGGGTGTCGAACAAGTAGTCTTTGATAGAGGTGGAAATATTTATCATGGCAGA
>QCJQ01000023.1 GCA_003215935.1 Prochlorococcus sp. AG-409-D09 | reverse complement strand
CGAATTCCTCTTCTGATTCTCCAAATAGATTGCCCTGGAAGGGATTATCGATAACAGTCATCTAATGATTTATCCGTTATTTGCCTGCATGTTAAAGGGAATAATGTTTTTGCATGTGAAGCCTCGCGACAACCGTTGCATTGTTTGCAATAAAAATCGTTCTGGCGTGTGAGAATTAGTCGTCAATAGAGAAATTATTCAGCCGCTTTAAACTCATGCTGGCCATCAACTCCATAGTTGCGAACGCACTACTTTTTTCCTCATTACTTTTGGTAATTGGTGTACCAGTCTTTTATATGACTCAAACCAATCCAGAAGACAATAGAAATCCCAATATCAAGAAGATAGAAATTCTTGCTGGTGTGTGGTTTCATCTAGTTCTTCTTCAAGCTTTGGTGGGTGAATACATCACTCATCAGATGAATATTTAAAAATTGCCTTAATCAAGGTCTTTTGCTTGATTGAGCAAAAAACCATTTTGATTTTTGCGATTTTTATTTTGTAAATCACCCTCTACCTATTACGGTTGAGGGTGATACTTCTATTTAAAGCAAATGGCCATAATTGAAGGGCGTTTTACTGAAGCCTCAGGTTTAAAAATTGCTGTAGTAGTTGCTCGCTTTAATGATTTAATTACGAATAAGCTTCTTGCTGGATGTCTTGATTGTTTATCTAGACACGGAATAGATACCACTAATGAAAGCGCTCAATTAGATGTTGCATGGGTCCCAGGTTCTTTTGAGCTTCCAATAGTTTCACAATCTTTAGCAAGAAGCGGTAAATATCAAGTGGTGATTACACTTGGTGCAGTTATTAGAGGAGATACCCCACACTTTGACGTAGTTGTTGCTGAGGCTAGTAAAGGTATTTCAACTGTATCTAGAGAGACAGGAATTCCAGTTATTTTTGGAGTTCTTACGACAGATACTATGCAACAAGCGTTAGAAAGAGCAGGCATTAAAAATAATCTAGGATGGAGTTATGCATTGCAGGCTTTAGAAATGGGTTCTTTGATGAAGAAATTGAATTAACGAACTTTGATTAATTTCAGAATTCAATTGACCAGTGCACCTTTCTTGAGGCATGCTGAGAATTACAGAGAAATTGTTTTTCTCATTCAGTGCGGATGTAGCTCAGTGGTAGAGCATCTCCTTGCCAAGGAGAATGTCGAGAGTTCGAATCTCTTCATCCGCTTTTGAAATTGACTTTTCTTTAAATATTGGTTTTATTTTTTAGAATGAGTAAAGATTGATTATCTGAAAGTTTGAAATTCATTTGTTGATAGAAATCCGAACTTTTTGTTGTCATTAAATAAATTCTTTCTACATTTTTGATTGAGGGGGAATTGATTAGTGCATCAACTAATACTCTGCCAAAGCCTAATCCTTGCAGGTCATTTGCAATGACTACATCCCACAGGACAGCTCTATAAGTTTTATCACTAGTTGCACGACCAAATCCAACTATTCTTTCATTTTGCCACAAACTAATTATTACTGAACTATTAATCAGCATATGTTTTAGGTCTTTAATTTTTCTTTTTTTAGCCCAGAAAGCATGTTCATTAAATAACTTTTGCAATTTTAATAACCCTTTAGTCGGTTTTAATTGTGGGCCAAGACCTAGAAGACGTAGTCCTGGAGCACCAGGAGCATGATGAATTAGATGGGGCTTAAGCATTGAATATTTTATATACAGGGATCTGGAAGCATTTTTTTATCTAGATCAAGAATAATGAGGCTAAGAAAACACCAAAATCGAATAAATAGATTTGTCATTTTGAAGTTCTTTATAGATACCAGAATCTATTTTTGAAAGTCTCTCGTTATTCTTAATGTATATACTAAAGATTGCTGAATGCTCAAGCAACTCCTTGGAGACCCTAATGCTCGAAAGCTAAAGAGGTTTTCACCTTTAGTCACTGACATAAATATCCTGGAAGAAGATGTTGCAGCTCTAAGTGATGAAGAGCTTAGACGCAAATCTGGTGATTTTCGTCAGCGACTCGATAATGCCCAGCAAGATCGGAAAGAGATCTTGTTGTTAGATCAAATGCTACCAGAAGCTTTTGCAGTAGTTAGAGAGGCATCGAAAAGAGTTCTAGGGATGCGACATTTTGATGTGCAATTGATTGGTGGGATGGTATTGCATGAAGGTCAGATTGCTGAGATGAAAACCGGTGAAGGTAAAACACTTGTAGCTACTTTGCCTTGTTATCTCAATGCACTAACAGGTAAAGGGGTTCATGTGGTTACGGTTAATGATTATCTTGCTAGACGAGATGCTGAATGGATGGGACAGGTTCACAGATTCTTAGGATTAACTGTCGGGTTAATCCAGCAGGAAATGACGCCTCAACAGCGCAGAAGTAATTACGAATGTGATATTACTTATGCAACTAATTCAGAGCTTGGGTTTGATTATCTTCGTGACAATATGGCAGCTGATATTTCAGAAGTTGTTCAACGAGAGTTTCAATTTTGTGTCATTGATGAAGTTGATTCTATTTTGATTGATGAAGCGAGAACTCCATTAATTATTTCTGGTCAAATTGAACGACCACAAGAAAAATATGAAAAAGCAGCAGAAATTGTTAGTACTCTTAAAAGGGCTGCTGAGATGGGGAAAGATGGAATAGATCCTGAGGGGGATTATGAAGTAGATGAAAAACAGAGAACTTGCACACTTACTGATGATGGGTTTGCTAAGACTGAAGAATTACTAAAGGTAAATGATTTATTTGATCCTAAAGATCCATGGGCTCATTACATCACTAATGCGCTTAAAGCGAAAGAGCTTTTTGTTCGGGATGTTAATTACATAGTCAGAGACGGAGATGCAGTAATAGTTGATGAATTCACTGGTCGTGTGATGCCTGGCCGAAGATGGAGTGATGGACAACATCAAGCAATTGAGGCAAAAGAACAATTAGCAATTCAACCTGAAACACAAACACTTGCTTCAATTACATATCAAAATTTCTTCTTGTTGTACCCACGTTTATCCGGTATGACTGGAACAGCTAAAACAGAAGAAGTTGAATTCGAAAAAACATATAAATTAGAAACAACAGTAGTCCCTACCAATAGATCTATATCTAGGCAGGATTGGGTTGATCAAGTTTATAAAACTGAGGCTGCCAAGTGGAGAGCAGTAGCAAAGGAAACTGTACAGGTCCATAAACAGGGAAGACCTGTCCTTGTAGGAACAACCAGTGTTGAAAAAAGTGAGTTATTAAGTTCGTTATTAGTTCAAGAAGGTGTTCAACACAACTTACTTAATGCAAAGCCTGAAAATGTTGAAAGAGAAGCTGAAATAGTTGCACAAGCTGGCAGAGCAGGGGCCGTCACTATTGCTACAAATATGGCTGGCAGAGGAACAGATATTATTCTTGGCGGGAATAGTGACTATATGGCTAGGTTAAAGATTCGAGAAGTTTTAATTCCTCGTCTTGTTAAACCTGAAGAAGATCATCGCCCACCAATTCCTTTGCAGCGTAATACTTCTGGAGGGGATGGTTTTTCTGCAAAATCTATTTCTGAAGAAGGGATAAAAGAATTAAAATTAACTAGATCAAAATCTTTAGATAGTCTTTTCCCTTGTGCTTTAACTGAAGAGACTGATAAACATCTAGGTCAATTAGCTAGTCAATTAGTTAAAGAATGGGGAGATAGATCATTAACTTTGATTGCTTTAGAAGATCGGATTGCAACAGCAGCAGAAAAAGCTCCAACAAAAGATATTCAGATTGAGGCTCTTAGAAACGCAATTGCTTTAATAAAATCTGAATATGACTTTGTTGTTCAACAAGAGGATGCAAGAGTTCGAGAGGCAGGTGGACTGCATGTTATAGGTACAGAAAGGCATGAATCTAGGCGAGTAGATAATCAATTAAGAGGTCGGGCAGGACGTCAAGGTGATTTAGGTAGTACGCGATTTTTTCTCTCTTTGGAAGATAATCTTTTGCGTATTTTTGGTGGAGATAGAGTTGCAGGTTTGATGAATGCTTTTCGTGTGGAGGAAGATATGCCTATAGAATCTGGCATGTTAACTAGATCATTAGAAGGAGCCCAGAAAAAAGTTGAAACTTATTATTATGATATTAGAAAACAAGTCTTTGAATATGATGAAGTAATGAATAATCAGCGAAAAGCTGTTTATTCAGAAAGGCGAAGAGTTCTTAAAGGAATTGAACTTAAAAAGCAAGTTTTGGGATATGGAGAAAGAACAATGGATGAAGTTGTCGAAGCATATGTAAATCCTGATCTCCCTCCTGAAGAATGGGATTTAGAACAATTACTTTCTAAAGTCAAGGAGTTTATTTACTTGCTTGATTCTTTAAAGTCAGATGACTTAAGAGGCTTAAATATGGAAGAATTAAAAGGTTTTTTAAAAGAGCAAATGCGCAATGTATATGATAAAAAAGAGAATGAAATTGAAAATGAATATCCTGGAATGATGCGAGAGGCTGAAAGATTCTTTGTTCTTCAACAAGTTGATACTTTATGGCGTGAACATCTCCAAGCAATGGATGCACTTAGGGAATCTGTTGGTTTAAGAGGATATGGGCAAAAAGATCCTTTGATTGAATATAAAAATGAAGGTTATGATATGTTCTTAGAAATGATGACAAATATGAGAAGAAATGTTATCTATTCAATGTTTATGTTTAAGCCAGCTTCAAAGAAAGAATAATAAAATTTTTTTAAGCATCAGATTCAGAATGGTTTGATTTTGAATCACCAATAAATTCAATTATTTCTTTGTCTTTAAGACTTTGAGATTCCCCACTCCATATATTTTGGGGTTTGAAATTTTGATTCTTTTCTTGTATAGAGTTCTGAAGAGCTGATACTTGATTTTCTAAAAGATCTATACGTTCCATAAGATTTCTAATTACATTCGCTTCAGCATCAGGTAGAGCTGAATGGGCAAGTGGATTAATCCTAGTTCCACTTTGGTGAACCACTCGACCAGGAATTCCTACAACAGTGCTATCTGCTTCTACATCTCTTACAACAACAGAACCAGCTCCAATTCTGGTATTGGCCCCTACTCTGATAGCACCAAGAACTTTTGCGCCAGCCCCAACAACTACGTTCTCTGCCAAAGTGGGATGTCTTTTCCCATGATCTTTTCCTGTACCTCCTAGAGTAACTCCTTGATATAAAAGACATCTGTTACCTATTTCTGTTGTTTCACCGATAACTACTCCCATGCCATGATCTATAAACACACCTTTTCCAATTCTTGCACCTGGGTGAATTTCTATACCTGTAATAGATCTTGTTAATTGACTAATTAATCTCGGTACAAGAGGTAAGTTCAATTTCCATAATTTGTGACTTAATCGATGTAAAACTAGAGCTTGAAAACCTGGATAGCAAAGCACAGTTTCCAAAACACCTCTAGCAGCTGGATCTCTTTCTTTAATGATTGCGAAATCGGACTTGATGGTTTTTATCATTGGCTAAAAGTATTCATTCTTTTAGGCCAGTAAACCTATTTCTTTGCGTAATTGTTGAATAGTTGATTCGCTTAGATAGCTTTCCGCACAATGTACTTGAGGCATACGAATTAACTGAGAACGATTTTGACGTAATGTATGTTCAACTAAAGGAAGACTAGGCCGGTCACATAGGACATGACTTGCTGCACGGAGAAGAGCTAGTAATCTGCTTCCAACATCAGGGTTGGCTGTCATAAGTAATAATTCATTTCCTCTCATGCTGTGCAATATGACTTCTGCAGCTCTGAGAATTCCTGGACTAATGCTCACAATTCCAACGCAACTACCTTTCTTTAATTCTTTCAGCATGGCTAATTCTTCTCTGAAATCACTTAGGTCTACCGCGATTGCTCGAACTCCATGTTGCGTGGCTAATTCTTCTAATGGTTGAAGAAAGTATCTACTAGTTACTACTGTTCCATTGCTCGAACTTTCTAAAACACTTTCCAGTTCTTCCATGGGGACTACTTCCACGGGAACATTAAGGTTGGGGGCTAATTCTTCTGCTATTAGCATTGAAGCACCTATATCTTCTCTGGGTGTACTAACAAGTACTCTTGCCCCACATCTAAGTCTCCAATCTATTTCCCTTGTAAAAAGCTCTCGCGATTGTTGAAGAGTACAACCAGCATTTAATAAAACATCTACGCTTTTTGTAACTTCTTGATCAATATCTTTAATGACTTTATTTCTTGTATTTGGAGATGAGCGAATCTCTTTTTGCTTTTGTTGATCACGGACATATATTCCTGAGCCTGCTATCGCCTCAACTACCCCATCTGTCTCTAATTGTCTATACACTTTGCTAATTGTGTTTCTATGCAGTCCAGTTTGCATAGCTAATTGTCTAGTGCTAGGCAATCGATGCCCAGGAGGATAGTGTCTTGCTGCTATAGCAAAACAAATTTGGTTATACAGCTGGCTAGATGCAGGAATTTCGCTTTCCTGCTGTATATGGAATCTCACACCTGAACTCTACGTTTTAATGTCGCTAGATTAATGAAAATTTTAACAGGTGACAATTAATTGTTCGTCCTAATATTGTGTGACAAAAAAATTAGGCGATTGTTCTAACTGCCTTCTTTGGTTGAGATTCTTCGGGTTCTTTTTTGATAAGTGGTGTTTTTCTTGGAGTTAAGAACATAATCATGTTTCTTCCTTCACGTTTAGGAGATTGTTGAACTTCGCCTTGCTCTTCTAAGTCTTTAGCCATTCTTTTTAAAAGAGTTTCCGCAAGAGCAGTGTGCTGAATTTCTCTTCCTCTAAAGATAACTGTGCATTTTACTTTGTCCCCTGATTTCAAGAATCTTGTTGCTTGACCTATGCGGACTTGGTAATCGTGTTTGTCAATTTTGTAACGCATTTTTACTTCTTTAACTTCTGTTTGATGAGATTTTTTCTTTGCTTCTTTTGCTTTTTTTTCTTGTTCGAATTTGTATTTCCCATAATTCATGATTCTGCAGACAGGTGGATTAGCTTTTTCGCTTACAAGAACCAAATCCAATTCTCGTTCTTGGGCAACTTCTAAAGCCTTATCCCTGCTAATAACACCGAGCTGTGTTCCGTCGGCATCAACTACTCTCAATTCAGGATATTGAATCCGATCATTAATATTTGGCAGCTCCTGAACAGGAGCGCGACGATCAAAACGAGGACGTGGTGGCATTCAGTGTGGAAAGGGAACAGTTCAAACCAGTTAAGGAAGATCTAAAGTCTAAGGTTAATTAATGCACCCTAGAGAGTCCTGTATCAACGATAGAGATTCTCTCAGCGGCTGCTCATTATTTAGCCAAATTGGTTTATGTTTATTTCTAAACCAAGTTTTTTGCCGTTTGGCAAATTGTTTGGTTCTTCTAGTGGTTATATGAATCGCTTCCTCAATGTCTAATTCCCCATTAATATTTTCTAAAGCTTCTTCATATCCAATTGTCTTTAGTAAAGGAAGTTCTTCACTATATTTTTTGATTAATTGCTTTGTTTCGTTGATTAGGCCATCTTTATAAATCTGTTTTGTTCGCTGAATAATTCTTTGTTGTAGATTTTTTGGATTAAGTCCTAATTCTAGAATATTCCATTCAGGAGGTTCGGCTTTTTGTTGAGAGGTTATGGGTTTACCAGTTACGTAAAAGACTTCAAGAGCTCTGATTATTCTCATGGAATCAGATGGGAAAATTTTTTCTGCTGCCATTGGATCACAGGTTTCAAGAATTGCATGACATTCTTTAGGAGTAAATTTGCTGAGTTGATGTCGAAGATCATATTGGGGAGGTACTTCAGGCGGCATTAGACCACTGGTTAGAGATTTTAGGTAAAGACCGCTTCCTCCTACTAGCAAAGCAACATTTTTTTCTTGTAAGACTTTTTTTAGACTTTGTAGTGCCGACTTTTTAAATTCGTTTAGTGTTACAGGCCTATTAGGAGTTGTGAGATCAAGGAGGTAATGGCGAACTCGTCTTTGTTCTTCTTCTGATGGTTTGGCTGTTCCAATATCCATCCCTAGGTAAATTTGTCTAGAATCAATGTTGTGAATGCTTAAATTTAACTTTTCAGCTATTTCAATTCCCAGTGCAGTTTTCCCGCTGGCAGTAGGTCCTAATAAAACAATAACTAGTGGGTGATTTGGATTCATGAAAAAATAATAGAGTTTTTTTCAATTAACTCCATTGTTTTGACTTTGTTTAATTTGGTTTAATATTTTTTCAGAGACTTTCTTGTAAGCCAGTGGTAAATTGAAGTCTCTGGAATTGTTTTGTGAATGATGCTCAAAAGAAAAACCGTTTTTAGATACTGTTTTTCAGAATGAGTAAAGACTCTAAAGCCCAAAAGGTTCAAGCCGAGTATGGGGCTGAACAAATTCAGGTTCTTGAGGGTTTAGAGCCTGTTAGGAAGAGACCTGGAATGTATATCGGCTCCACCGGGCCAAGGGGTTTACATCATCTTGTATATGAAGTCGTAGACAATGCGGTTGACGAGGCATTGGCTGGTCATTGCGACGAAATTGTTGTAGTACTTGCTGAAAATGGATCTGCTTCAGTTACTGATAATGGTCGTGGAATCCCTACAGACGTTCATCCAAGGACAGGGAAAAGTGCCCTTGAAACCGTTTTGACAGTTTTACATGCTGGAGGAAAGTTTGGAAGTGGTGGTTATAAGGTTTCAGGAGGATTGCATGGTGTAGGTGTTTCGGTAGTTAATGCTTTAAGTGAATGGGTTGATGTCACTGTTAGAAGACAAGGTGAAATACATTTTCAAAGATTCGAAAGAGGTGCTTCTGTAGGTGATTTACGCTCTGAAAAACAAACTGGTAAACAGTTAAATCTCACTGGTACGACTGTATGTTTTAAGCCAGATATTCAAATATTTACAGGTGGAATAGTTTTTGATTATTCAGTTTTGTCATCAAGACTGAGAGAATTAGCATATTTAAATGGCGGAGTGAAAATTATTTTTCGTGATGAACGAAGTAATTCATTAGATGATCAAGGTAATCCTTATGAAGAAATTTATTTTTATGAAGGTGGAATTAAAGAATATGTTGCATATATGAATGCAGAAAAAGATTCGCTACATCCCGAGATTATTTATGTGAATTCTGAAAAGGATGGTGTTCAAGTCGAGGCTGCACTTCAATGGTGTGTCGATGCTTATTCTGATAGCATCCTTGGATTTGCAAATAATATTCGTACTGTTGACGGCGGAACTCATATTGAAGGTTTGAAAACTGTATTAACTAGAACATTGAATGCATTTGCTCGGAAACGTGGAAAGAGAAAAGATGGAGATTCGAATCTTGCCGGAGAGAATATTAGAGAAGGATTAACAGTTGTTCTTTCTGTTAAAGTTCCTGACCCTGAATTTGAAGGTCAAACTAAAACTAAACTAGGTAATACAGAAGTTAGAGGGATTGTAGATAGTCTTGTTGGAGAATCATTAGGGCAATACTTAGAGTTTAACCCTGGTGTTATTGACTTAATTTTAGAAAAAGCAATTCAAGCATTTAATGCAGCTGAAGCTGCAAGAAGGGCAAGGGAATTAGTTAGGAGAAAAAGTGTTTTAGAAAGTTCTACTTTGCCAGGTAAATTGGCTGATTGTAGTTCTAGAGACCCTTCTGAGTCAGAGATCTATATAGTTGAGGGAGATTCAGCTGGTGGCTCTGCAAAACAAGGAAGAGACAGGAAGTTTCAAGCTATCCTTCCTTTACGTGGAAAAATATTAAATATTGAGAAAACAGATGATGCTAAAATATATAAAAATACTGAGATCCAGGCTTTAATTACAGCTCTAGGTCTTGGGATAAAAGGAGAAGAGTTTGAAGTTAAAAATCTTAGATACCATAGAGTTGTAATTATGACTGATGCTGATGTTGATGGAGCACATATTCGTACATTACTTTTAACTTTCTTTTATAGATATCAAAAAGAATTAGTAGAAGGTGGATATATTTATATTGCTTGCCCACCTCTTTATAAAGTGGAAAGAGGAAAGAAACATACTTATTGTTATAACGAGTCAGATTTGAAAAAAACTCTAGAAGCAATGGGTGAAAAGGCGAATTATACAATTCAAAGATTTAAAGGTCTTGGAGAAATGATGCCTAAGCAATTATGGGAAACAACTATGGATCCAACTACACGAACGATGAAACGAGTAGAGATAGAAGATGCATTAGAAGCTGATAGAATTTTCACTATTCTTATGGGTGACAAGGTTGCTCCTAGACGAGAATTTATTGAAACTCATAGTGTTGAACTTGATATGGCGGCATTGGATATTTGATGTTTTTTTTAACCTTTATCTTTAAATGGAGTACTCTTCTTGCTGTTGCTCTTTTTGCCCCAGTATCCCTTCCTGCAGGAGGTGCTCAATTAATAAAGAATACAATTATTTCTTCTAATACTTGTGGTATAAGTTATATTCCTGTAAGAAAATGTTTTGTTAGATCTCAACCATTACAGAAAGCATATGCTTTGCATTATGTTCCATTAGGTATGCCTATAAGAGTGGTTAGATCATGGCAAAATATTTATGGTGAGAATTGGTTACATGTTATGGTTCCTTCTTCAAATTTATTTGGTTCTCGTGTTCGAGGATGGATTAAAATTTGAAAAATTTTGAATCTTTTGATTCTATATTATTGGTTTCAATAGGAGCATCTATAGGGGCTTTTTTGCGTTTCCAGATCATTGAAAATATACAAAATATTTATAAACAGAAATATAAACAATACTCAATATTGATTGTAAACATCTTGGCAACATTTTTACTTGGCTATTTGTCTAGTGACAGTAGATTCTTATATTTAAGAAAAGATTCTTCTCTAATGTTTTTATTCTTATCTATTGGTTTTTTAGGTAGTTTAAGTACTTTTTCTTCATTCATGAAAGATCTTTTGATATGTTTCTTGAATAAGAATTTTTATGAATTCTTTAGGATCTCATTTTTATCTCTGTTTGGCTCATTTTTCGTTTGTTTCTTAGGCTATAAATTAGGCTCTTTATAATTTTGTGGTTAAAGATAAGTTAAAGCAATTCATATTTATTTCTTTTGGAGCTGCTCCAGGAGCTTTAATTAGATGGAAAATATCAAATTTATTGCTTTGCAACATCTTAGGTTCATTTTTGATGGGATTAATATTTGGAATTTTTGGCACTAGAAAAAAAATTAATTTAATATTAACTATTGGATTTTGTGGTTCATTAACTACTTTTAGTTCATGGATATTGAATTTTTCTAAATTAATTCTTGATGGATTAATAGTAGAAGGCTTAATATTTATATTAATTAGTTATATTTTGGGTCTTTTTTCTATCTTTATAGGATTTTTTTTAGGAAGAATAATCAGTTCTTTAAGGCTTTTTCAATAGAAGTAATTAATTCTTGACTATTTGGTTCTACATTGCTTTTAAATCTTTGAACAACTTCACCATCTTTGCTAATTAAGAACTTTTCGAAATTCCATTCAACATCTCCAGCTGGTTCAGCTTTATTTAAAGTTGTATAAGGTTCCGTAGTATTTCCTTTAGCGTGAACTTTACTGAATATAGGGAAATTAGCTCCATATTCTGTTGAGCAAAATTCTTTGATTTCATTTATAGAACCAGGTTCTTGTCCTCCAAAGTCGTTACAAGGAAAACCTAAAACTTGAAAGCCGTCTGATTCAAACTTGTTTTGGATTGCTTGTAGGCCTGAATATTGCTTGGTAAAACCACATTTGCTTGCAACATTCACTATTAATAGAACTTTGCCTTTGTAGTCAGACAAAGCTTTCCCTTTTCCTTCGGGAGATTGAACCGTTACATTGCTGATGTTCACTGTCATAATTTAAGAATTAACAGAATTAGAGAATAGACATAAAATACTGGAGAATTATTGCTCCATTGATGGAAAATACGCAAGGGGCATCTGAAGAAACAGAATCTTTCCTGAAGGGTCCTCTACTCGCTGATGCGATCTCACATCAACTTGAGTCAATGTTATCTGCTGGTAACTATGACGGTGTTAAGAATTTACTTGAACCAGTTCAACCTGTAGATATTGCTGAGGCAATAGGTAGATTGCCTAAAATTTTGCAAGCTCTAGCTTTTCGTCTATTAAAAAAAAATGAAGCTATAGAAGTATATGAATATCTTGACCCATCCGTTCAGCAGAGTTTGCTTGATAAATTGCGCTCTGGAGAGGTTTTAGAACTTGTTGAAGAGATGTCTCCAGATGACAGAGTTCGTTTATTTGATGAATTACCTGCCAAGGTTGTTCGTCGTTTGTTAGCTGAGTTAAGCCCATCAGAAAGAAAAATAACAGCTGAATTGTTGGGGTATCAATCTGAAACAGCAGGTCGACTGATGACTACAGAATTTATTGACTTGAAAGAGTTTTATAGTGCGTCTGAAGCTTTGAAAATTGTCAGAAGGAGAGCTTCTTTTACTGAAACAATATATAGCCTTTATGTAACCGATAAGGAAAGACATCTTACTGGAATTCTCTCTTTACGTGATCTGGTTACAGCTGAACCTTCTGCCTTAATTGGCGATGTGATGACAAGAGAAGTGGTGAATGTGGGCACTGATACCGATCAAGAGGAAGTTGCTAGAGCAATACAACGTTATGACTTTTTAGCATTGCCAGTAGTTGATCGAGAGAAAAGACTTGTAGGAATAGTCACGGTCGATGATGTAATTGATGTGATTGAGCAGGAGGCTACTAGGGATATTTATGCGGCAGGAGCAGTACAGGCTGGCGATGAAGATGATTACTTTCAAAGAGATCTATTTACAGTTGCTCGTCGAAGAGTTGTGTGGCTTGCTGTTCTTGTAATGGCAAATGGTTTAACTACCAAAGTGATTGCGATGAATGATGAAGTTCTAAAGCAGGTTGTTTTACTTGCGGCTTTTATTCCTCTTTTGATTGGCGCAGGTGGAAATGTAGGTGCTCAGAGTTCAACAGTTGTAATCAGGGGATTAAGTACTCAACGTATTCAAAATCTTGGATTAATTAAAGCCGTTTTTCGCGAAGCAGTCGCAGGAGCTTTACTTGGATTATTGATGATGCTGATTGTTGTTCCTTTTGCATGGTGGCAAGGTCAAAGTCCTTTAGTAGGTGCTGCAGTAGGGATAAGTCTTTTAGCGATTACGACTTTGGCTGCTACAGCAGGAGCTGCTTTGCCTTTGTTGTTTCATCGCATGGGTTTAGACCCTGCGTTAATGTCTGCTCCATTTATCACTACCGCGACAGATGTTGCAGGAGTTTTGATTTACCTGAAAACAGCAACTTGGCTACTTAAAAGCACAGGATGGTAAGATTAGGTATTTGTACTTAAAAATCTAAATAAAACCTATCAATACTGGAACTTTACATTTCTTAGTAGTAAGCTTCACAAAACTAAACATCTGAAATGGATTTGACTGAGGAAAGAGTTATTTTAAATAAAGTATCTCACAATACATATACAAAGCCTTCTGCTGAAATTGATTTAGTGCGTTCATATCTTCGTGATATAGGACGAGTTCCTCTTCTATCTCATGAGCAAGAAATTACTTTAGGTCGTCAAGTTCAGGAATTAATGCATATAGAAAGGTTGGAATTAGAACTAGAAAGCATGAATGGGGAAAAGCCTTCTTTAGATATTCTTTCTAAGCAATTGGATATACCATTACTTCAACTTAGGCGAAAGATAAAAAATGGTAATCGTGCGAAAGAAAGAATGGTTTCGGCAAATTTAAGACTTGTAGTAAGTGTTGCCAAAAAATATACTAAAAGAAATATGGAACTTCTTGATTTAATTCAAGAAGGGACTATTGGCCTAGTACGAGGTGTTGAGAAGTTTGATCCAACTAGAGGTTATAAATTTTCAACATATGCATATTGGTGGATTAGACAAGGAATAACAAGGGCTATTGCGGAAAAGAGTCGTTCTATTAGGTTGCCAATTCATATTACCGAAATGCTTAATAAATTGAAGAAAGGACAAAGAGAATTAAGTCAAGAACTATCTAGAACTCCTACTTTAAGGGAATTAGCTGATTACATTGAGCTCTCAGAAGAAGATGTAAAAGATTTATTGAGTAGAGCTGGCCAGCCTATAAGCTTAGATTCAAAAATAGGTGATTCAGAAGATACAGTTTTGTTAGATTTACTATCTAATGATATTGATTCACCTGGGCAGAAAATGGAAGTGGATTGTATGAAAGGTGACTTGGAAGACATACTTGGAAACTTACCTCAATTGCAGAATCGTGTATTAAGAATGAGGTATGGAATGGATGGAGATGATCCAATGAGTCTTACAGGAATTGGTAGGATTTTAGGGATCAGTAGAGATAGAGTTAGAAATTTAGAGAGAGATGGATTAAGAGGACTTAGAAAGCAAAGTGAAAATGTAGAAGCTTATGTAGCTTGTTGAATAATTTTTAAAAGAATAGAATTTACTTCGTCTGGAAATTCATCATGGGGGCAATGTCCAGCATCATAAATTATTTCTAGAGTTTTAATACAAGGGATCGATGAATACCACTTATGAGCTTCTTCAATTGGCTCCCATGGATCTTTTTCTCCCCAGATTAGATCTACTGGATGTGTAAAACCCTTCATGATTTGTGGAGCAAGAAGATCATCAAATAGATTTATGAAACCTCTAAAAGCTTCTGCTGCTAATGGTCTTTGCGTTGGTTTATATAATAATTGAATTAGTTCATTATCAATATTTGATCCACTAGGATAAGCTATTTGAAGTATTTTTTCTATAAATGAAGGTTTAGCAAGATTTTTAAAAAGATTTTCACTGATAAACCTTTGTCGAACAAGTTGTTTTAATGCAGGTCGTAATAATCTCATTGTAATAGATTGTTCGTATAATCTTTTGTCATCCATTGTCCTTTGTGCACAATCAATACATATGACTCTGATACATTGATTTTTAAGCTTTTTAGCGGTATTAAGAGCTATAACTCCTCCAATAGAGTTTCCTATTAAAATAACAGGTTTTTTTACAATTTTTTTACAGAAAGTTTCTATTTGTTTGCTCCAATTATCGAAACAATATTCAAAAGATTTTTCTTCTATATGCTCTCCTTTGAGTGTTGATTTTGGTTGACTACTTTCGCCAAAACCAATTAGATCTATTGCGTAAGTTTCTATAACTTTTCCAATGATTGGTTGATTATTCCTCCAATGTTCTTTGCTGGCACCAAAACCATGAATCAAAATCACTGCACAATCAGAATTTATTTCAGATCCGTCTCTGCACCAAGCAACTCTTAATTTATTCCAATCCCAAAAATCTTTTTCCATTATTAAATCTTTAGATCTATAGAGCAATGAAGTTTTCTCAGACAATTAATGATATCCAAGACACTCTTCTTGTATGGTTTCAAGTAAATGGTCGTCATTGGATACCTTGGAAATTAAAACCAGACGGGACACCTCTTGAATCTGGAGAAAAAATTTCTCCTTATGGAATTTGGATCGCAGAAATAATGCTTCAGCAAACGCAATTAAAAGTGGTTATGCCGTATTGGAAAAAATGGATTAATCGCTTCCCTACTTTAAATGATCTTGCAGAAGCTCATGAACAAGACGTACTTTTAGTGTGGCAAGGGCTTGGTTATTATTCGAGAGCCAAGCGAATTCACCAAACTGCTAAAATTTTAATTCAAAAGATTGGGAAAAATAACACCTTAGACCCCGCAGTTTGGCCTACTCAGATAGAGGAATGGATGGCTTTACCAGGTATAGGAAAAACTACAGCAGGAAGTATTATTTCTTCTGCTTATGATTTAGCTGCTCCAATTTTGGATGGTAATGTTAAAAGAATTCTTTCAAGATTAATTGCTTTTAAAAGTAATTCAAGTAAAGCTGAAAATCAATTATGGGAATTAAGCCAGAATCTTATACACCAAAAATTTCCGAGAAATTTTAATCAAGCATTAATGGACTTAGGTTCCATTATTTGTACGCCTAGAAAACCCAACTGCTTGTCATGCCCTTTAAAAAAATTTTGTTTAGCCTATTCCTTATATGATCCAGAGGATTTTCCTATAAAAAAATTGAAAAGTAATTCACCTTCCAATGTTATTGGTATTGGGGTTGTGTTTAATGATCAAAAGCAAGTTTTAATTGATCAGCGCTTAAAGAATTCAAGTATGGGAGGAATGTGGGAATTTCCCGGAGGAAAAAAAGAGATTGGAGAAAATATTGAAACTACTATTGCAAGAGAAATTCAAGAAGAACTTGGAATTGAAGTGAAAGTTGAAGATAAATTATTATCTTTTGATCATTTATATAGTCATAAAAAATTACATTTCGAGGTACATATTTGTAAGTGGATAAGTGGAACTCCATTCCCTTTGGCTAGTCAGCAATGTCGCTGGGTGTATCCCAAAGAATTCTCTAATTATCCTTTTCCTGCAGCTAATACTACAATCATTAAGGCGCTTAATAAATATCTGCAATTGAGTTGATTTATATTATGTTTATGGTGAAAATAGAAAAATGATATCTAATACAATTATTGACAGTGCATTTATTCGCTCGCCTAAGGTTATTTGCCTGGGCGAGGCATTAATAGATCGTTTAGGTCCTATTGGAGAGATTTTAGATCAACAAAATGGATTTCAAGATTGTTTAGGAGGTGCGCCTGCAAATGTTGCATGTGCGTTAAGTCAGCTAGGGGTTAAAGCTTCTTTAGTAGGTCGTTTAGGTAATGATGCAATTGGTGAAAGATTTCGCGATTTTTTAATAGAAAGACAAGTGAATATTGTTGCATTACAAGAAGATAAGGATCGCCCTACGCGTATTGTTTTGGTAGAGAGAGATTTAAAAGGTGAGCGATCTTTTGGAGGTTTTAAAGGCGATAAAGGTTATGGTTTTGCAGATCAATATATTGAATCAAAAGAGGTCAGTGACCATTGGCCATTACTCTCTTTAGATGCTAAGTGGTTGTTACTAGGTACTATCCCTTTAGCTTCAAAGTCTTCTTCTGAAGCAGTATTTTTTATATTAGAAAATGCTATTAAAAGTGGCATTAAAGTCGTAATTGATGTGAATTGGAGGCCTACATTTTGGAGATCAAATGCATCTCCTCATCAAGGGCCAGATAAAATTGCTCTTTCTACAATAAGACCTGTTTTAGAGATTGCTTCTTTAATAAAATTAGCCAAAGAAGAGGCCTTATGGTTTTTTGATAGTGAAGACCCACGTTACATATCACAATCATTGCCTCAAAACCCAGACATTGTTATTACCGATGGGGCGCACCCAATTAAATGGCTTCTAGGAGATTTTTCTGGTGAGATGGAAATTTTTAGACCTTCTATTGTTGTCGATACAACTGGTGCTGGCGATGCATTTACAGCTGGTGTGATTTTTCAATTACTAAAGTATCCAAAACAATTAGAGAGCAAAGATCAAGCTAAGAAAATCATACGTTTTGCTTCTGCTTGTGGTGCATTAGTTTGCACCTCACCAGGTGCAATTGAATTTCAACCAAATTTTGCACAAGTTGAAACTTTTATTCATTCTCATAACGGAGGAAAAATTTGAATTGTTCTGCCTTCTTTTTTTCTATAATTTAATTTAGCCCTCCATGCATCTGCCACTGAAATAGATAATCTTTCAGGCCATTCAACAATCATTAAGGCATCATAAGCTCTCGCTTCTTCTTCTTCTTGGAGAAATAATTCATTTGCGGATGATGCTTCATTTAAACGATATAGGTCTAGATGAACTAATGGTGGATGTGAATCTCTGTAATATTGGGCTAATGGAAAAGTAGGACTGGTGATCGGTTCCTTTATTCCAAGCTCTTTAGCTATCCCTTTTACTAAAGAAGTTTTACCAGCTCCTAAGGGTCCTTCAAGAAAAAGAAGTTTTAACCTGGGAAACTTTTTTCTTAGTTCCGCCCCAAATGCAATGGTTTCGTCAACATTCCTAAGTGTCCAACAAAAATCGTTAGAGTTCATGTCAATTGATTTATGAAAGTAGACCTTTTTGTAGGTTTTTGTTTTTAAACTTGTTCTAATAGTTTTTAATTATGCTCGCCTCTAACCCTTCAGTACTGCAAAATCATAGTGCTTTTGTCGTCAAAGATATCTCTTTAGCAGAGTTTGGTCGCAAAGAGCTCGCAATTGCTGAGACTGAAATGCCTGGCTTGATTGCTTTACGAGAGAAATATGGCAATGAGAAGCCATTAAAAGGCTGCAGAATTGCAGGTAGTCTTCATATGACTATTCAAACAGGTGTTTTGATTGAAACTCTTGTTGAACTTGGAGCTGAAGTTAGATGGGCCTCTTGTAATATTTTTTCGACACAAGATCATGCTGCTGCAGCTATAGCTGCAGCAGGAATACCTGTTTTTGCTAAAAAAGGAGAAACATTAGAGGAATATTGGGAGTATACCCATCGAATTCTTGAATGGGATAATGGCCAATCTCCAAATATGATTCTTGATGATGGAGGAGATGCAACTGGTCTAGTCATGATTGGCAGTAAAGCTGAAAAAGATATTTCAGTTTTAGATAATCCATCTAATGAAGAAGAAGTTGCATTATTTAAATCAATTCGAATTAAATTAGCTTCTGATTCGAGTTTTTATTCAAAAGTTAAATCTGCTATTAAAGGAGTTACGGAAGAAACAACAACAGGCGTAGCTCGTCTATATCAAATGGAAAAGAATGGAGAATTGCTTTTCCCTGCTATCAACGTAAATGATTCTGTTACTAAAAGTAAGTTTGATAATCTTTATGGATGTAGAGAGTCTCTAGTTGATGGAATAAAAAGAGCTACAGATGTCATGGTTGCAGGGAAAGTTGCTTTAGTTATTGGATATGGAGATGTTGGGAAGGGCTCCGCTCAGTCTTTGCGAGGATTAGGAGCAACAGTATTGATTGCTGAAATTGATCCTATTTGTGCTCTACAAGCAGCTATGGAAGGATATAGAGTGGTTCGTTTAGAAGACGTAGTAAAAGATGTTGATATTTTTGTCACTGCAACTGGCAATTTCCAAGTTATACGACATGAACATTTGATTCAAATGAAGAATGAATCAATTGTTTGTAATATTGGTCATTTTGATAATGAAATAGAAGTAGCTTCGTTGAAATCATATAAATGGGAAAACATCAAACCCCAAGTTGACCATATTGAACTACCTTCTGGAAATAAAATCATTCTTTTAGCTGAAGGTCGCTTAGTTAATCTTGGATGTGCTACTGGACATCCAAGTTTTGTGATGAGTAATTCATTTACTAATCAAGTTTTAGCTCAAATAGAATTGTTTACTAAAGGAAACAAATATTCCAATAAGGTTTATGTTTTACCTAAGCATCTTGATGAGATGGTTGCCAGATTGCATTTAAATAAAATCGGAGCAAAATTAACTCAATTAACTCAAGAGCAAGCTGAATATATAAATGTACCTGTGGACGGTCCATTCAAGTCAGATCAATATAGGTATTAATAGTAATGGGATTTTCAGAAATAATTACATCTTTACCACAGTTGATTGGTAAGGCTGTAGAGGCAAACCAATGGATAGGTTATTTATCAATAATGTTAGCCATGTTTTTAGAAAATCTTTTCCCTCCGATTCCTTCCGAATTAATAATGCCTTTGGGAGGTTTTTATGTTCATCAAGGACAATTAGATCTTTTCCCGGTCGTATTTGCTGGTTTGTTAGGAACAGTTTTAGGAGCATTCCCTTGGTACGGAATAGGTAGACTAGTTAATGAAAAAAGAATTGAAGAATGGTTGCAAAAGTATGGACGTTGGATTGGGATTAGTTCAGATGAATTATCAAAAAGTAGGAGGTGGTTTGCTAAATATGGAACTTCATTAGTCTTTTGGGGAAGACTTGTGCCAGGAATAAGAACTTTAATTTCTGTGCCAGCTGGGATTGAATTAATGCCTTTAATACCTTTTGTTGCCTGGACGACTGCTGGGAGTTTAATTTGGATGGTTTTTTTAACTTTAGCTGGTTATTATTTGGGTGAAAGTTATAGCTCAGTTGAGATATGGATTGAACCATTTGCAAGATTCATTAAATCTATAATTTTATTGGCTTTATTGATAATTTTATTAAATTTTATTATACGTAAAATTATCAAAATAAGTAGAAATTAATGGTTCTTGTATTAATAATTTAAAATGGAATATCTTCACTATTTGAAGATTGATTTGATACGCTAGAGTTATTATATTCAGTATCTCTTTTGGAGCCTAGTAATTCTAATCTGTCAACTCTAATAACTGGTTTGTTTTTCTGTTCTCCCGTATTTTTATCTTTCCAGCTATCTAGTTTAAAGCTACCACTGACTCCAATAAGTGACCCTTTTTTTACATAGTCAGCAGCCACTTGAGCTTGTTTACCCCAGATTTCAATATTGAACCAATCAGGCTCGTCTTCTCTGTTTCTTCGATTTACAGCCATTGTAAAATTAGCAACTACAGACCCTGATTCGAAATAACGTACATCTGGGTCTCTTCCAACTCTTCCAACAAGACTGACGGAATTAAGGCTCATGTGGCTCTCCCTGAGATTCATGCATTACTAATAATCTACTAGTACTTTCTGCAAGGTGTTCCTGATACTTCTAAAGAAGATTTAAGGACTTTTCGAAACTCCAACTATGATTGCCGAAATAGTGGTTTATTTGTGTTTTTCAGCCGTTTCAAGCTTTCAAGAGATATTGGCATCGATCTAGGTACTGCAAACACCTTGATTTATGTTTCTGGCAAAGGAATTGTTCTGCAGGAGCCTTCTGTAGTAGCAATGGATTTAGAGGAAGGGGTTCCTCTTGCTGTAGGAGATGACGCAAAATTAATGTTGGGAAGAACCCCTGGAAATATTCGAGCGGTTCGCCCGCTTAGGGATGGAGTAATTGCAGATTTCGATGCTGCTGAGCAGATGCTTAAAACGTTCATTAGAAAATGCAATGAAGGGCGTGGCATTATTGCTCCTCGATTGGTAGTTGGAATACCTAGTGGAGTAACTGGTGTAGAACGTCGCGCTGTTAGGGAAGCAGGATTGGCTGGAGCCAGGGAGGTTTATTTGATAGATGAGCCTGTTGCAGCTGCCATTGGAGCTTCTTTACCTGTAACAGAACCTATTGGGACAATGATTGTTGATATTGGTGGAGGGACTACAGAGGTCGCAGTTCTTAGTTTGGGAGGCACTGTCTTAAGTGAATCAGTTCGCGTAGCAGGTGATGAAATAAATGATGCAATAGCAATCTATTTAAAGAAGGTTCATAACTTAGTAGTAGGCGAAAGAACTGCTGAAGAAATCAAAATTCGTATTGGTTCTGCTTTCCCTGCCGATGAATTTGATTTGAAGTCAATGGATGTTAGAGGTTTGCATTTGCTTTCTGGATTACCTAGGTCAATCAATTTAAAAGGAGGAGATTTACGAGAAGCAATGGCAGAACCTCTTAATAAAATTGTTGAGGCTGTTAAGAGGACTTTGGAGAGAACTCCTCCTGAATTAGCAGCAGACATTGTTGATAGAGGAATCATGCTTGCTGGGGGTGGAGCTCTTGTTAGAGGTATTAGTGATCTTTTAAGTCATGAAACTGGGATTTTCACTCATGTAGCGGAAGACCCTTTGTTATGCGTTGTTAATGGTTGTGGACATGTTTTGGATGATTTTAAGCGATTGAGACGAGTACTAGACACTCCCGATTTCGCTAGAAATGTAGTGAGGGATTGAATTATGATAAATAACCGACGAAAAATTCATTTTCGTTGGCTTTATAAACGTTCTTTTTGGTTGTTATTTTTTCTCACTAGTTCATTAGGGTTTATTCGTTGGACGAAAGGATCTTTTTTTCTTGACTCTTATGCAATTATTATGCGACCTTTTTGGCCCGGCCCGGCTCAAAAAGAATGGATAATTACTAGTACTCAAGTTGAAAAAAATATTAAATTGAGATTGTTAGAAGCAGATAATTTAAGACTTAGAAAAATGCTTAACTTACAAAGAAACTCTTCTGATGATCTT
>QCJQ01000022.1 GCA_003215935.1 Prochlorococcus sp. AG-409-D09 | reverse complement strand
CTGCTTCAAAACCATTTTTGGCAGAACGAGCTTTTTTAATTGTTAGTTCTGGTGAATATTTAACTAGTCCACCTGTTTGAGTTCGAAAACGATCATCGGCTAATTCTGCAACAACTTCAGAATTTCCAATTTTGCTACCAGGAATAGTATTTAACCTATATCGAGTACCATCGGTTGCCTCAAGATTCCAGATTTCTCCTGAATGAGTAGATTCCTCAAGTAATTTAAAGTCTTTCAGCGTCATGGAAGTTGTCACAATCTGTACTTCACGTGAATCTCCTATAGAGTCACGAAGACGGACTTCTCCTCCAAACTCACTGGCTTGACTAGCTTCCGCGAGAACCTGCCCTTCAGTTACCTTTACACTTCCATCAACTACAGGTTGCGCATTTGGGGGTAAATTATAAACATCACCAGCTAAAACCCAAAGCCTACCCAACCTCTGTGCTTTCAAGGTGATATTGCCCTGCCTATCTGTAACTTCTCTTGGTTGAATAACTTTTTCATATCTAACTTGTCCAGCTAAATCACATATCACGTCTTTTGTAGCCTTCTCAACACTCTTTTTAACAGCTCCAGCAGTAATTTGAGCAAGAATTACATCCGAAGCAATTTCTTGACCGTCTTCTACAAACAATAAAGAACCATTTGTTATTTCTATTTTCTGTAATTTACCACTTCCATTTGGCTTAACACTCAAAGTAAAATCAACCTCTGCTTGCTGCGCCTCTACACCGTGAGGAGTTCTATAACCACGAATACTCGCTTTAGGACCAAATTCAACTTTACCCGCAATAGTTGATCGAACAACACCTGTTTCAGCAGTGGATACTCCACCAGTATGGAAGGTTCGCATTGTTAACTGAGTACCTGGCTCACCAATTGACTGAGCTGCAATAATTCCAACAGCTTCTCCAAGATCAACTAGTTGATTATGAGCAAGTGCCCACCCATAACACTTTCTACAAACGGAACGAGTTGCCTCACATGTCAAAGGTGATCTAACCATAACACTAGCTACATCTAAACTTTCTAGTCGTTGAGATAGTTGAGGGTCAATCGCCGTATCACGCTCAGCTAGTACTTCCCCCTCAGGACCTAAAACCTTTTCTGCAGTTAAACGACCAACAAGTCTACTTCCAAACTTGCCATCTTCTGATTTAATTAGAATCGATCTAGTCGTACCACAATCTTCCTCGCGAACAATAACATCTTGAGCTACGTCTACTAGTCTTCTTGTTAAATAACCTGAGTCCGCAGTTCTAAGTGCAGTATCAACTAGCCCTTTTCTTGCACCATAAGAGGAGATTACATATTCAGTAACTGTTAAACCCTCTCTAAAGTTTGTACGAATTGGTAAATCAATAATTTCTCCTTGAGGATTCGCCATAAGTCCTCTCATCCCTACCAACTGCCTAACCTGTGACATATTCCCTCTGGCCCCGGAGTTAGCCATCATCCAAACTGAGTTAAGAGGGTCATTCTGATTAAAATTCTTCTTGACAGCATCAACCAACCTTTCATTTGTCTCGGTCCACGTATCAATAACCTTAGTGTGTCTCTCAACCTCAGTAATCTCACCTAGACGATAACACTCTTCAGTAGCCGTTATTTGCTCTTCAGCCTCTCCCAATAAATCTTGTTTAGCTTGAGGTACCTTTAAATCATCAACAGAAATTGATACTGCAGCTTGTGTTGCGTACCTAAACCCTAAATCCTTAAGGTTATCAGCCATAGCAGCAGTAACAGCTGTACCATGGTGCTTATAGGACCAAGCAACCAAGTTCTTCAATACTCTTTTATCAACAACTCGATTGCGAAAAGGTGGTGGTGTTTTTGAAAGGACCGGAGCTGTTATTACTGTGGCTTTCTTTTTAGATGCTTTAGAACCTTTTCTTGATTTGGTGGAAGATTTGCGTGATTTAGAAGAAGAAGTCATAGCTAAAGACTGAGATAAGTGAATTAGGAAGAAAGTGTTTAAAAGTCAGGCTGTAGCCAGAGCATCAATAATCGTATGATTCATTACCACACGACCAACCGTCGTAAGAATATAACGACTAATTAATGAACCCTGCTCATCCAATCGATCTCTTCGCAAAGTCCAATGTTCAACCCTAGTCCCATCTTCAAGTGTTTTAACTTCAACAGGTTCATTTCTTTCATCTTCATCATCTATATCCCCATTAAATCTGACCCAAATCCAATCATGCAATTGAATCCTTTTATCATCAAAGGCCTTTATAACGTCTTCCAAATCTGCAAAGGTCTTGGATCTTTCTCCAAAGTCAGGTTTACTAGCTTCTGGCTGAATAGCCGTCAAGTAATAAGAACCTAATACCATATCTTGTGAAGGTGTCACAATTGGATCTCCTGTCGCTGGAGACAAAATGTTATTGCTTGCAAGCATCAACATTCTTGCTTCAGTTTGGGCTTCTAGAGCTAAAGGTACATGAACAGCCATTTGATCACCGTCAAAGTCAGCATTAAAGGCTGGACAAACTAATGGATGTAATTGAATAGCTCGACCATCTACTAATTTCGGTTCAAAAGCTTGAATCCCAAGTCTATGCAAAGTTGGTGCACGATTCAATAAAATAGGATGCCCTTCAATAACTTCCTGCAGAACCTGCATAACCTCATCATCAGCTTTCTGAATTAATTTTTTTGCAGCTTTTATATTGTTGACAATGTTCTGTCTTATTAACCTATGAATAACAAATGGTTGAAATAATTCGATTGCCATTTCTTTAGGCAATCCACATTGATGCATTTTCAACTTAGGGCCTACAACAATCACAGATCTTCCGGAATAATCAACTCTCTTACCTAAAAGGTTCTGCCTAAAACGACCTTGTTTGCCTTCAATAATATCGCTCAAAGACTTCAATGGTCTGTTATTAGCACCTACAACAGTTCTTCCTCTTCTCCCGTTATCAATCAAAGCATCTACAGCCTCCTGCAACATCCTTTTTTCATTCCTGACAATAATTTCTGGTGCCAAAATCTCCTGCAAACGAGCTAAGCGATTATTCCGATTTATTACCCTTCGATATAAATCATTCAAGTCTGAAGTTGCAAAACGTCCCCCATCAAGTTGCACCATAGGTCTAAGATCTGGAGGGATCACAGGAATTGCATCTAAAACCATCCAATCAGGACTGGCATTTGTAGCAATAAAATTATCTATAACTCTTAGACGTTTGATCAATTTTGCTCTTTTTTGTCCTTTGCTACTTGTAATATCTTCTCGTAATTGCTCAGCAATTTCAGTAAGATTTAAATCTTCAAGTAATTGCTTAAGAGCTTCAGCACCTATGCCTACTATAGGTTCATTTTCAATTGTTGAATCTTCAGCGTAAATCTCATCTTCGATTTCTAACCACTCATCTTCAGTTAAAAGCTGCTTATATTTCAAATCTTTATGATCTCCAACATCAAGAACAACATAACAATTGAAATAAACAATTTGTTCAACATCCCTCAAAGGCATATCCAGCAAAATCGCTACATAGCTAGGAATGCCTTTTAAATACCAAACATGCGAAACAGGAGCAGCAAGCTTTATGAACCCCATCCTATGACGACGGACTCTACTTTCAGTTACCTCAACCCCACACCTTTCGCAGACAATTCCACGATGACGAACCCTCTTATATTTTCCACAATGACACTCCCAATCTTTAGATGGGCCAAAAATCTTTTCACAAAACAGCCCATCCATTTCTGGCTTTAGTGTTCGATAATTAATTGTCTCTGGCTTAGTAACTTCACCAACAACTTGACCATTTGGAAGTGTTCTTTGCCCCCATTCCATAACCCTCTCGGGTGAAGCGATCTTGATTTTGACGTAATCAAAATGATTCTCGGTTCGGAGATTGCTATTAGTCATGACTTATGAGATTAAAAAGGGTTTGTTAAAGAAAATAAAAAATGGAATTCAGCCATTAATCCTCGTCATAGTCTGATACTCCTAAAGATTCATAAGTTGGCCTACTTGGTGTACTCCTACGAGGATTAACATCCTGCATCAAGTCAACTTCCTTACCCTCATCTGTATAAACACCTATATCAAGTCCTAAAGATTGAAGCTCTCGCATCAAAACTTTAAATGACTCTGGGGTTCCAGGCCTTGGAATGGGCTTGCCTTTGACAATAGAGTTAAGTGCTTCATTGCGGCCTTGCATATCATCCGACTTCACTGTTAAGAGCTCTTGCAAGGTATAAGCTGCTCCATAAGCCTCAAGAGCCCATACTTCCATCTCACCAAGTCTCTGTCCTCCTTGCTGAGCTTTTCCTCCTAATGGTTGTTGAGTAACTAATGAATAGGGACCTGTAGATCTTGCATGAATCTTATCGTCAACTAAATGAACTAATTTAAGGAAATGTGAATATCCAACAGCTACAGGTTGATCAAAGGGTTCTCCTGTTCTCCCATCTGTTAGTAATAACTTTCCTGGATTATCAGGGTTAAAGACCCATTCTCTACCTGGTATTTTTGCAGCCTCTTTTAAGTAAGCCTGAACAGTTTCATTAGACATTTCAGGGCCATACATCTCATCAAAAGGTACAACCTTAACTCTGCAATCCAAATTAGATGCAGCCCACCCCATTAAAAGCTCAAAAACTTGTCCTACATTCATTCGACTAGGTACACCAAGTGGGTTCAAAACAATATCTACCGGTGTTCCATCAGGTAAATAAGGCATATCCTCTCTAGGCAGTATCCGACTTATAATTCCTTTGTTCCCATGGCGGCCAGCCATTTTATCTCCAACTTGGATTTTACGTCTCTGAGCAACATAAACTCGAACAACCATATTTGCACCAGGTGGCAACTCATCTCCTTGCTCTCTTGTATATATTCTAACGTCTACGACTCGTCCTCTTTCAGTTGAAGGCACCCTTAAGGAATTATCCCTAACATCTCTAGCTTTCTCACCAAAAATCGCTCTTAAAAGCTTTTCTTCAGGTGGCTGATCTGATTCACCCTTCGGGGTTACCTTCCCTACAAGAATATCGCCACTTTCTACAAAAGCTCCAATCCTAATTATTCCCATTTCATCAAGATTTCCCAATGTGTCTTCAGCAACATTAGGAATCTCTCTAGTAATTTCCTCTGGCCCTAATTTTGTTTGTCTTGCCTCTATTTCATATTTTTCAATATGCACAGATGTATAAAGATCATCTTTAACTAATCTTTCGCTAACTAATATCGCATCTTCATAATTGTAGCCTTCCCAAGGCATGTAAGCTATCAAAACATTTTGCCCAAGAGCAATTTCACCACCTTCACACGCAGAGCCATCAGCTAAAACTTGACCTACTATTACTTCATCACCTTGAAAAACAATTGGCCTTTGATTTAAACAGGTATCTTGGTTTGAACGTTGGTATTTTTGAAGAAAATGAGAATGTTCATTACCGTCTGAATCAGTAACTATAATCATATTTGCATCTACATAAGTAACATTTCCATTGACTTTAGAAATAGGAACCATTCCTGAATCTCGAGCAACTTGTGTTTCCAATCCAGTCCCAACTAATGGTCGCTCAGGCCTCAATAAAGGAACTGCCTGACGTTGCATATTCGATCCCATTAGAGCTCTATTAGCATCGTCATGCTCTAAAAATGGAATCAAAGAAGTTGCCACCGAAATTACTTGAACAGGAGATAATTGAACAAAGTCAACTTGCTCGGGTGGAACTTTTTCAAAATCTTGCCTGTATCTAACTGGTATCAAATCAGACAAAATATTTCCTTCACTATCTGTTGCCACATCTCCAGGAGCAACTCTGCACTCATCTTCTACATCAGCTGACAAATATACAGGATCTCCTTGTTTAATAACTCTTCCTTTTTCTACCTTCCAAAAAGGAGTTTCTATAAAGCCATATTCATTAACTCTTGCATGAGTTGCTAATGAATTTATTAGTCCTGCATTAGGGCCTTCAGGTGTCTCGATTGGGCATAAACGTCCATAATGAGAAGGATGAATATCACGAACAGCAAAACCTGCTCTTTCTCTTGTAAGACCTCCAGGACCTAGAGCCGATATTCTTCTTTTATGAGTTAATTCAGCCAAAGGATTTGTTTGATCCATAAACTGGCTTAATTGGCTAGAACCAAAAAACTCCTTAATTGCAGCGACAAGTGGTTTTGGATTAACTAATTGCGCAGGGGTTAAAGAATCAGTTTCTCCAACTGTCATTCTTTCCTTGATAATTCTTTCTAGTCGATTTAACCCAACGCGAACTTGATTTTGAAGTAATTCTCCAACTGACCTCACTCGTCTATTACCCAAGTGATCAATATCATCTAAAGTTGCTCCACCTACATCTAATTCTAAATTAATTAAATAATCAAGAGTTGAAAGAACATCTTCATGTGTAAGTGTCCTTACAGCGTCAGGTATAGTTAATCTTAATTTCTTATTAATTTTATACCTTCCTACTCGTCCAAGATCATATCTTTTAGGATCAAAAAATCTTGTTTGCAATAATTGTTGCCCACCACTAACTGAAGGAGGCTCACCTGGTCTAAGTTTCTTGTAAATCTCTAACAGAGCCTGATCTTCAGAGCTAATACCTTCTTCATTAGCTGCATCTATTGATTTTTTATAATATTCAGGATGTCTTAGTTTATCAATTACATCATTATCAGAAAGGCCCATTGCCCGCATTAAAACATGCGCGTTTATCTTTCGAGTTTTATCTACCCTTACATGTAAAAGATCATTTTTATCAGTTTCAAATTTAAGCCAAGCTCCTCTATTAGGAATAACACTTGCATTATAAGTTCTTCTTCCATTCTTATCTTGCTCATCCTTAAAATATACTCCAGGACTTCTCACTATCTGATTAACAATAACCCTTTCAGCACCATTAATTATAAAAGTACCTCGTTCTGTCATTAAAGGAAGCTCTCCTATAAAAACTTCTTGTTCTTTTATTTCACCAGTTTCTTTATTAACTAACCTACAAGTTACATACATTTGAGAAGCAAAAGTAGCATCTCTCCTCTTTGCTTCTTCTACATCATGTCTTGGACTTTTCAGACGATATTCTTCTCCAATAAAATGGAGTTCCAATTTCCCTGTGTAATCAGTAATAGGTGAAAAACTTTCAAGTTCTTCAATAAGACCTTGATCTAAAAACCATTTAAAGCTTGATCTTTGAACCTCAACTAAATCAGGCAGATATGTAGCAGCTTTAGCCACTTGAATCGCGCTTCTGCTCATGCGATAACCTGGTTAGAATAAAGGGACAAAAGTGAATTCTGGAGATTGATGTCAACCTTTACCTTTTCAACCAAAGACAAAGGTACGGTTAGCAGAGCATTTAAGTGCTCTGTTAACCGTACGCATTGACTCAAAGAATTCGAGGCAACTCAGCTGAATGCAACAATGCTCTTGAAGTTGGAGGACGCTTCAGGGCATTGGAATAGGATTACCTATTCCAAACCAGAACAATACAAAATTCTACACTTGAATGAAGTTTTTATCTACAAAAGTCCAGAACTCAAGGTAAGTTAAATAATCTTCTTGCATTTTCTGTACTCACCTTTGCAACTTCATTGAATGGATCACCTCTTAATTCCGCTATTCGCTCAGCAACTATCTTGACATTAGCAGGTTCATTTCTCTGTCCTCTAAAAGGAACAGGAGCCAAGAAGGGACAATCGGTTTCAATCATATAACGATTGCTTGGTACTTCTTTTGCACATAAATGTATTTGGTTTGCTTTAGCAAAAGTCACAGTTCCACTAAAACTAATGTAAAAACCTAAATCTAAAAAAGCCTGCATTTCTTTAACAGTCCCTCCCCAGCAATGCATCACTCCAATAGGACAAGATCCTTGATTATGTATATTCTTAAAAACTTCCAACATTTCTTCAGATGCATTACGACAATGAACTATCACAGGCAATTTAAGGTCATAGGCAAGTTCCAGTTGAGGTATTAATATTTCTAGCTGTTGCTGAAGATTAGAATCTCGGAAAAGATCAAGTCCTAACTCACCTATAGCAACTACTCTTGCATCAGCCAATGCCGCTTTTCTTAAAATATTTATTGTATTTTCATCCCATTTCTCAGTATCTAAAGGATGCAATCCAACTGCATATCTCATCTCAGGGAATCTATCTGCAAGCAAACGAATAGCAGGAATTTCTGATGGTTCAACACATGCATGCAATAAACTTTTCACACCTTTAGATCTCCATCTAGATGCTACTTCATCTAAATCTTCATTAAATTTTTCAAAAACTATATGACAATGACTATCAATTAAATCGATTGATTTCACTATTTTATTCCCGTAAAACAAACAAAATATAATATATATATTTAAATCGACTAGTTGAAAGAGATTTTATAAAAATCAACTTTCAACTGGCTCCATAGCTTTTTTAAAAACAGAACTGAGTCTAGCTTTTTGATTGGCTCCAGTGTTTTTATGGAGTATTCCTCTGTTAACGGCTTTATCAATTTTGCTGAATGCAGCATTCAGATCCTTTTGCAGGCTTGCTTTTGCCTGATCATCAGATTCTTTATTGTATGTTTCACAAGACACAAGACACTTCTTTACAAGAGTCCGTATAGCTGACTTATATGACTTGTTATGCAGACGATTACGCTCTGCAATTTGAATTCGCTTTTTTGCTGAGTTGTTATTTGCCACTGATGCTGAGCATTTGTTTGAAGTATTTCCATAGATTACATTAAGAACGATTGAATTAGAAACATTTAGATTCAACAAATGACATTTAATATGGAGAGGACACAATCTTGAGTTTCAGTTCATGTCACAAGCATTAAGTGAAAGGACTTCCCAAGCTTCAAGTCAAGAAAAAATTCTTATAAAATGCGTAAGGACTAATAAAGAAGCAAGTGCATGCCTCAAAAAAATAACAAAAAGGACAAGTGGCAAAGCTCAGGGAGAGGCAATTTTTACTGTTAATGAGATACTTGAGGAGATAAAAACAAAAGGTGATGAAGCAGTAATAAACTTCACCCAACGTTTTGATGGATATATACCAGATACACTTGCAGTTGATCCCGAAGTTATTCAAAAGGCATGGGAAACAACACCAAGTAATCTACAAAACGCCTTAAAAACAGCCCATCAAAGGATCCAAGAATTTCATAAGCACCAAATACCTAAAGATATTTCAATCAAAGGAAATTTTGGAGAAATTCTTGGAAGAAAATGGAAACCAGTTCAAAAAGCTGGAATTTATATTCCTGGAGGAAGAGCCTCATATCCAAGTACTGTCCTAATGAATACAATTCCAGCGCGAGTAGCTGGAGTTGAAGAAATTATCATGGTTTCTCCAGGGGGGGCGAATGGAGAAGTAAATAAAACAGTACTAGCTGCTGCACATCTAACAGGAGTTCAAAAAATATTTCGCATTGGAGGAGCACAAGCTATTGGAGCTCTTGCATATGGGACACAATCCATTCCAAAAGTTGATGTAATAAGTGGCCCTGGAAATTTATATGTCACACTGGCAAAAAAATATGTATATGGACAAGTTGGAATAGACTCTCTAGCAGGACCAAGTGAAGTTTTAATCATTGCAGATCATACGGCGAAAGTTGAACAAGTAGCAGCTGATCTATTAGCTCAATCAGAGCATGATCCATTAGCAGCTGCAATTCTAATCACTACTCAAGAAACACTTGCCGAAGCTCTACCTAAAGAAATTGAATATCAACTAAAGAATCATCCTAGACGTGAAATATGCACCAGTTCATTAAATAATTGGGGATTAATAGTAACTTGCAAAGATCTTAAATCTTGTATTCAATTAAGTGATCAATTTGCTCCAGAACATTTAGAATTATTATTAGATAATCCCAATGAAGTTTGTAAAGAAATAAAAAATGCAGGTGCTATATTTCTGGGTCCTTGGACACCTGAAGCAATAGGAGATTATCTTGCCGGTCCAAACCATACGCTTCCCACATCAGGTACTGCCAGGTTTAGTGGAGCTCTTGGAGTGGAAACATTTATGAAAAACACTTCAATAATTGAATTTACAAAAAATGCACTTAAAAAAACAAGCTCTGATGTAATCGAATTAGCAAATAGTGAAGGTTTGCATAGTCATGCCGAATCAGTTCGAATTAGGAATTCTAATCCTTAACTAAGCTTTTTACCGAAGCGATTCCATTATTAATTTCTCCTATCAAAATCTCATCAGCAATATCAACAAAAAGTCCATTTTCAAGAACTCCAGGAATATTATTGATTTCACTTTCTAGAAGTTTAGGATCATCTATCCCACCATCAAAAGTTACATCTAAAACCAAATTTCCTTGATCTGTAACAATTGGTCCAGCTTTTCTTTCGGCCATTCTTAATGACGAAGACCCATTAAATGTTGATATTCTTTTCTGTACTAATTTCCAAGCAGAAGGCAAAACTTCAACAGGTAATTTGAATCCTAAATTCAATTTTTTTACCATTTTAGTGGAATCAACAACCACTACAAATCGATCAGCCATAGAAGCAACCAGCTTTTCCTGAACATGACAAGCACCTCCTCCTTTAATTAATTGAAAGCCAGGATCCACCTCATCAGCTCCATCAATAGCTAAATCTATTCGAGAAACTGCTGATAGATTTTTCAATGGAATTCCGAGCTGGGAAGCTAGCACTTCCCCTTGAAAAGAAGTAGTAACGCCAACAATTTCCTTCAAATTACCAGAAGAAACTTTTTGCCCTAATGCCTCAATCATTAATGCTGCTGTAGATCCAGATCCAAGACCAAGAATCATTCCATCTTCTATTTGATCAATAGCAGCTTTTGCAACCGCTTTTTTCATTTGAGTTTGAAGATCTGTCATCATTAATTACCACTGTTCGAGACAGTAGCAAACATTCAACTAATTCCGGGCAAAGCAGCAGGCTTTATTGAAAGTCTTATTTCTTTTTTATTCCGCAAAACAGTTAATTCAAAAGAATTACCAATATCAGCTTGCTCAACTTCTTCAAGAAGTGACTGAGGGTCTGGAATTTCCTTCCCTTGAGCAAAAATCACTAAATCACCTCTTCTAAGGCCAGCCTTTTCTGCTGGGCTATCTGGTAAAACACTTTGAACTAATGCCCCCGATCTTTCAGGAAGCTCAATTAATGAGTTTGGATCTTGATTATGCTCCTTAGCAATCCTTGCTGTTAATGAAATAAGCTGAACCCCTAAGTAAGGATGAATTACCTCTCCATAATCTAAAAGCTGAGATAATACACCGGTAGCAAGATTAATAGGGATAGCAAAACCTAAACCTGCACCTGGCCCAGATCGAACCAAAGTGTTAACTCCTATAACTTCACCTTTAGCATTAACTAAAGGACCTCCTGAATTACCAGGATTAATAGCAGCATCAGTTTGGATAAGATCCAATCGCTTATCTGAAAAGCCAAGGCTATTTATATCTCTATGCAAACTACTAACAATTCCTAGAGTTACTGTTCTTTCAAGACCGTATGGAGTTCCCAAAGCAATTGCCCAATCACCTACTTCCAAAGCTTCTGAATCTCCCAAAGGGGCAGCGTTTATTTTTTCATCACTATTAATTTCAACTAAAGCAATATCTGTAACTGGATCAGTTCCTATAACAGTTCCATCGATTTCATTCCCATCGGGAAGAGTCACTCGCACAAAATCAACATTTTCAACTACATGTGCATTCGTCAAAACATGTCCCTGATTATCAATTACAACACCAGAACCTTGGCCTCTTTCTTTCTCAGCTCCATAACCAGGTTCTCCGAGTAAATCCCTCAATAAAGGATCAATCAAAGTTGGATCAAATTGCTCGCGCTCAATTTTACGCTCGGTATCAATACGAACAACTGCTGGTGCAACTTGCCTAATCGCTTTGGAAATGAAGCTATGTTCCTCTATATCCAGTTCACTCCCAAGTGTGGAAATTGGAACCTGAAAAAAGCTCAGAAAAGCAAAAATCAAAGCAAGAAAATATTTAGGAAGCCTCAAAGTCACACTGCTGACAGTATTTGTATAAGTATAGGAAACAATTTTTGCTCAAAAACCATAATCATTATAAATAAGTTAAAGATTGTTTCCTATATAAAATCAAAGCTTATCAAGTAGAATTTAGATGCCTGTCGGTTACCTCCTTAATTGGAGGCAGGTTTAATCTGCAACCGTTCGGGCTTATCAGTCCGACTCAACTCCTGCCTCTTGATTAATCACATTACCCCGGACTTGGAAAAGATCGTAACTATGGCGGCCTCTAATAAAGGCTTTGAGCTTTTGAACTTTCAATTATCAGCTCATCAAAACCCCCTCAATATTCAAATTCAAATACGTCATAAAGACCTTTCCAAAAATATTTCTATAAAAGATTGTGCTTTTGTAAGCACACATATCAGTGAAGTTCTAGAAGAATCAAACCTGATAAAAAAAGATTTTGAATTAGAAATAAGTAGTCCTGGGATAGGAGATGTACTTAGCACTGAAAAAGAATTCAATACATTCAGAGGGTTCCCAATAGAGGCCACTTGCATCAATAAAAATAAAGAAACAATGTTCAAAAGTGGTCTACTACATCAAATGTCCAGCGAACACTTAAGTCTCAATAAAAAAGGAAAAATTATTAAAATTCCTAGATCTGAAGTAATCGAAGTTCGTCTCACAACTCCTTCTGGATAATTAAGCAGGAGCCTCTTTCTTTTTAAACCAAAACCACTTCTTTTCCCCATCTTCGATGGCATTAGTTTTACTCCCTGGACTAAATAATCTAATTGAAGACATCAGTGAAGAAAAAAAACTTCCTTCACAAGTTGTCGAAGCAGCTCTTAGAGAAGCCTTACTAAAAGGCTATGAAAGATATCGAAGAACTTTATATTTAGGTATTAATGATGATCCATTTGAAGAAGAATATTTCAGCAATTTTGATGTAGGTCTCGATCTAGAAGGAGAAGGATACAGAGTTTTAGCCAGCAAAATAATAGTTGAAGATGTACAAAGTGAAGACCATCAAATATCTCTTGATGAAGTGATGCAAGTAGCTGATGATGCACAAATTGGAGACACTGTTGTACTTGATGTCACTCCTGAAAAAGAAGATTTTGGAAGAATGGCGGCAGCAACTACAAAGCAAGTTTTAGCGCAAAAACTAAGGGATCAACAAAGGAGAATGATTCAGGAAGAATTTGCAGACTTAGAAGATCCTGTATTAACAGCAAGAGTTATTCGTTTTGAAAGACAATCAGTAATTATGGCAGTTAGCTCTGGTCTTGGACGACCAGAAGTAGAAGCAGAGTTACCTCGCCGTGATCAACTCCCTAATGACAATTACCGTGCTAACGCAACCTTTAAAGTTTTTTTAAAAGAAGTTAGTGAAATTCCAAGAAGAGGTCCTCAGCTTTTTGTAAGCAGAGCAAACGCAGGACTAGTGGTATATTTATTTGAAAATGAAGTTCCCGAAATACAAGAAGGATCTGTAAAAATTGTTGCTGTAGCAAGAGAAGCAAACCCCCCTTCCCGATCAGTTGGGCCTAGAACAAAAGTTGCCGTTGATAGCATAGAAAGAGAAGTTGATCCGGTTGGAGCATGTATAGGAGCTAGAGGGTCACGAATTCAACAAGTTGTTAATGAATTAAGAGGCGAGAAAATTGATGTAATTCGTTGGTCGGCTGATCCTGTTCAATACATTTGTAATTCTCTTAGCCCTGCAAGAGTCGAAGTCGTTAGATTAGTTGATCCTGAAGGACAACATGCACATGTTCTAGTTCCTCCAGATCAACTCAGTCTTGCAATTGGTAGAGAAGGTCAAAATGTACGATTAGCAGCAAGACTTACAGGATGGAAAATAGACATAAAAAATTCACAGGAATATGATCAAATAGCTGAAGATGCAATAGTTTCTGAACTGATTTCACAAAGAGAAGAAGAAGAATCTCTTCAAAGAGAAGCTGAAGAAAGAATTGCTGCTGAGCAAACTGCTAGGGCCGAAGAAGATGCAAGACTGCGCGAGTTATATCCTTTACCTGAGGATGAAGACGATTATCCGGAAGAAAATATGAATAATGAAATTAATGAAAATTCATTACCTATAAGTGAAAATGAAACCAAAGCAGATGAAACTAACGAAGTAGAAAATTTATCAACTACTCAAGAGGGTGGAACCCGGTGAGTCTAAAAAAAACCGTCCTGCGTCGATGTGTTTCATGTAGAAAAGTGCTGGATCGCCAACACCTTTTGAAAGTAACAAAAGACCATCAGGATGGGGTAGTTCTCAAAGGAGGAATGGGACGATCTGCCTATCTATGTCCCAATAAAACTTGCCTAGAAGAAGCTTTGAGGCGCAAACGACTGCAAAAATCTCTGCGATGTCAGATTCCATGTAGCGTAATAAATGTGCTCCAAAAGCGATTAAATCACTTCCATGATTCAAATACTGAGGCAAAATTATAAAGAGAACATCCTTTTTAGGCTGACCACACTCAAGTAACCGAACTAATCGGAACATTTAATGACAAGCAGTGGAAAAATCAGGATCTATGAATTGTCTAGGGATCTCAACCTGGATAATAAGCACGTCCTCGATGCAGCTAAAAAGCTTTCGATATCTGCTAAGAGCCATAGCAGTTCAATCAATGCAGGAGAAGCAAATCAAATAAAAGATTATCTCCAAAAAGGAATTAATAACACGAAAACAAAAAATATTTCTAGCCCTACAAAAGAAATACTATCTGTCAAAAAAGCTTCTCCAAAAATTGAAGAAAAAAATAATTCACCAATAAAAGCTCCACAATCTGCAGCCCAAAAAATATTAAAAACTCCAACCGGCCCCATTCAACAAAAAACTAAGAAGCCTTTATCAAGAAAAACCGAAGGAAAGCCCTCAAACAATGAAAAATCTCAAACTAAGAATCCAAGTTTGAGATCAACGGTATCTCAACCAATCAAACCTGTCGCGCCAAAACCACGAAAAGAAGTTAAGCCAAGTCCACCTACACCTCCAATAATCCTTAATAAAGAAAGAAAACATTCTCAAGATACTTTAAATACAAAATCAACAAAACATTCCCCTAATGGGAATAACCAGCATAGAAACTCAATTCCAAGCAAAGAAGCTACAAAAACAAACTCGCTCAATAAACCTTCTCAAACAAAGGTTACTCCTAGAAAGCCAATCAACAAGAGTGAATTAGTTAATGCTCCTACAACACCGCAAAGACCACTAACTCCGCCCAGCAGACCAAATATCCAAAGCAATAATACAAAATTAAAACCAAAAACTAACTTAAATCAAAAGGCTCCCTCCCTTCAGAAAAGTGGAATTAATAATCAAAATCGTCAAGGAAGCCACAATAAACCTGGTCAACCTCCTAACAAAGCAAATCGTGTAGAACTTGTAGGGGCTCCTATTAGAAGAAAGAATCCTGAGCCCAACAATAAAGATTTAAATACTCGCACAGGCACTGCTAATCGACCTGGTGCGCCTAATCGTCAACAAGGCGGCCCTATTAGGCAAGGTGGTCCTAATCGACCTGGTGCGCCTAATCGTCAACAAGGTGGTCCTATTAGGCAAGGTGGTCCTAATCGACCTGGTGCGCCTAATCGACCTGGTGCGCCTAATCGACCTAATACAAGATCCGGAATCCCATCCGGAATAAGAAAGCCTGTAGCACCAGGTGAGTTAATGCAACTCCAAAAACCAACTGGTAGAGCAGGTACGCCTCCTCCACGCCGAAATGATGGAACACCTGTAAAACCTAGAAAAGAAGGAGCAGAAAAAGCTAAACCTCCTGTAAATAGACCAAACCCAGCACCACCTAAAAAACCTTCTCATAGACCTGGTGGCAGCCCTGCCCCAAGAAGAGCAGGTAGGCCAGATTGGGATGATAGCGCAAAACTTGAGGCACTAAGAAATAAATCACCTCAAAAGAAAAGAGAAAAAGTACATATCATTGGTGAAAATGATGATGCCCTTACAACAGAGACCAGTGGCTTTGCGGGTGGACAAGAAGCTGTTCTACTTTCGGCTAGTCTGGCAAGACCAGCAAAGCCAAAGTCAAGTAAAAAGTCCTCAGCTAAACCGATAGCAGCAGTAAGAAAAAGGAGAAAAGAAACAACACGACAACGTCAACGTAGACGTGCCATGGAATTACGTGCGGCAAGAGAAGCAAAACTGATAAGGCCTGAAATGATAGTTGTACCAGAAGAAAATTTAACAGTTCAAGAGCTAGCTGACCTACTCAGCGTTGAAAGTTCAGAAATCATCAAATCTCTTTTCTTTAAAGGGATTACAGCAACAGTCACCCAATCATTAGACCTTGCAACGATAGAAACTGTTGCTGAAGAATTTAATGTCCCTGTCTTACAAGACGATGTAGAAGAAGCTGCAAAGAAAACATTTGAGATGATCGAAGAAACAGACAAAAAGCATTTAACCAGAAGGCCTCCTGTGGTTACAGTTATGGGTCATGTAGATCATGGCAAAACTAGTCTTCTAGATGCAATTAGGGAAGCAAGAGTCGCAGCTGGTGAAGCAGGAGGAATTACTCAACATATCGGTGCCTATCAAATTGAGGTAAAGCATGATGGAGAAGAACGTAAATTAACTTTCCTAGATACACCAGGTCACGAGGCTTTTACTGCAATGAGGGCTAGAGGTACAAAAGTAACTGATGTAGCAGTTCTTGTCGTTGCTGCCGATGACGGCGTAAGACCACAAACTTTAGAAGCAATCAGTCATGCACGAGCCGCAGAAGTACCAATCGTAGTTGCAATCAATAAAATTGATAAAGAAGGAGCTTCTCCTGATCGAGTCAAACAAGAGTTATCAGAGCAAGAGTTAATAGCTGAAGAATGGGGTGGCGACACCGTGATGGTCCCTGTAAGTGCAATTAAAGGTGAAAATATAAAGAAATTACTTGAAATGATTCTTCTTGTAACAGAGGTTGAAGATCTACAAGCAAATCCAGCTCGTCTTGCTAAAGGGACAGTTATAGAAGCTCATTTAGACAAAGCCAAAGGACCTGTCGCAACACTTTTAGTCCAAAATGGAACTCTACATACTGGTGACGTTCTTACGGCTGGACCTGTCTTAGGGAAAATACGAGCCATGGTTAATGAACACGGCACTAGGTTAAAGGCAGCAGGACCTTCTTTCCCTGTAGAAGCACTTGGATTCAGCGAAGTTCCAACTGCTGGCGATGAATTTGAAGTATATCCAGACGAAAAATCTGCTCGTGCAATCGTAGGTGAAAGAGCCTCAGACGCTAGAGCTAGTCGACTAGCTCAACAAATGGCATCCAGAAGAGTTTCCCTCTCAGCAATGTCTGGCCAGGCTAGCGATGGAGAGTTAAAAGAACTAAATTTAATACTTAAAGCAGATGTTCAAGGTAGTGTAGAAGCAATTCTAGGATCACTTGAACAACTCCCCAAAGATGAAGTACAAGTTAGAGTACTACTCTCATCTCCAGGTGAAATAACAGAAACTGATGTTGACTTAGCAGCAGCATCAGGTGCTGTAATAATTGGGTTTAATACATCTATGGCTTCTGGTGCAAAACGCGCAGCAGATTCAGCAGGAGTAGACGTAAGAGAATATGAAGTGATTTATAAATTGCTTGAAGATATTCAATTAGCAATGGAAGGTTTACTTGAACCAGAAATGATTGAAGAATCACTTGGAACCGCAGAAGTAAGAGCGATTTTCACTATTGGTAAAAGTGCAGTTGCTGGTTGCTATATAACAAATGGAAAATTACAAAGAAACTGCAAAGTAAGAGTCAAAAGAGATAATCAAATTGTTTTCGAAGGAGATCTAGACTCACTGCGCCGTAACAAAGATGATGTAAAAGATGTCGCAACAGGATTCGAATGTGGAATAGGTTGTGATCGTTTTGCTAATTGGGCTGAAGGTGACCTAGTACAAGCATACAAACTTGTAACTCAACGACGTAAATTAAATCCATAAAGAAAAATCATTTCTTTAAGACAATTAAAATATTAGAACTTAATCACTAATCAAAAAAATACAAATAAGATATGACTATATACAATAAATTCAATTTTGAGTAGGTCTATCAAACCACAACAATGATGCAAAAATAATCAATGCTGTTATTTGAATACCGAAATCCCTTAAGGTTACCGAATCACCAATAAACAAACGACTAGACATAATCAAGAATCCAAGCCCCGCAGATCCAAATAAAGTAATCCAAAGCAATCTTCGAAGACCAGCAAAAGGCTTTTTTGATTCTCTTAAAAGTTTTTCCCGGAGAGCAGGATCCAACTGAGGGACATTTTTAGAAGAATTTTTCAAGTTAATAATTAGAATAAAGTGCCGCCGTCCATGCCGGTGTAGCTCAGGGGTAGAGCAACTGATTCGTAACCAGTAGGTCAGCGGTTCAATTCCGCTCACCGGCATAAATAAATTAAAACATCAACGTAAGATATTACTGAAATCAACTCTCCTAGAAAAAAATAATAGAAATAAAAATTAAAAAAGAATATTTATTAATTTCATGCAAAACATTACACTTTAAAAGACTAATTGTATAAAGGATCTAATTATTCAATATTATCATGAAAAATAATTTCTGAATACAAAAGAGGGGGCTAAATTGCCCCCTCTTTTTATGAATTAATCTCAATAACATCAAACAGATGTTCAAGATAAGTAGCTGAAGCTTAACTTAATGACACCTGGGGCCAAGTTCCTAGTAATAAGGCTTATTTTCCTATAAGGGCACCTAAACGATGCAGAGGAAGCTCGACTGAATTGACTCACTCATGGAGTTAACGCACCTATATCATTGATCCTTGTTAACTCTTGACCTTCTTAGAGGAAGTCATGCTTGATAATTGTCGCTTCAGACGAAAAGCCTTTTCTTTATTGAGACTGTTGGAGCAGGAGCAAGAAGTTAAAACGCTTCTTTAAAATACTCAGGTGGATCATCAACCATCTTGGGTGCCTCTGAGTTCGTATAGACATACTGACTACATTCCTAGCTCAAAGCAATCAGCTATAATACGCATTGCAATTCGGCAAAATTCATACAATAATGGTGTATATCTTTATCTTATTTGCCTTAATATTTTACTGATAATTATCAGATCCTGGTGCTTAAAATCTAAATTAAATATAGACTTGTAAAAGTATAAAATTTTTAGAATAAAAATTTTATACCAGCAAATTATATTTAGAGTATAAATATTGTACTAATACAACAAGATAAAATACACTAAAAAATGCAGAAAAAAACTGAACTAACAATAAATACATTTTTAGTGGTTTTATCCATAATTAGTGGGCTTTTTCTCTCAAGTCAATATTTAATCTATTGGTATGAAAAGACAGATCAAAGATTAGCATTTCCGCGCCAATCATTAAGATCTTTGCTTCCACTTGCACGATGGTCATATCCAGATCTATACAACAATAAAAATGATAAGCGTATTCTTATTGTTGGAGATAGTTATGCCGAAGGAGCTGGTGATGCTTTTCTGAAAAAAGAATATAACTATTCACTTGGTCATCATTTAAAAAATATGACAAATTTTTCTTATGCTATTGCTGCAAACTCTGATTCAGATATAAGCACTCAACTATACATATTGAAAAAAGTACTCGCTAAAAAATTTGCACCAGCCGTAAAAATAACTCATAGAATTGATACAAACCCTAGAGTTATTTTTACTTTTTATGAAGGTAATGATTTAGAAGATTATTTTAGAAATAAAGATAATCATAAATTACGAAAAATTAATAGGATATACTTTAATCCTATTAATAGGTTTTTCCCAATTATTTATTTTGCTAGAAAGTTTAGTCTTAAAATGCCTTCTTCTAAAACTGACAAAGCAACTCCTAATAAATTATGTTTTAAAAAAAAGTGTTTTAATACAATAGAAATGCAGGCTGCTTCTCCTGAATTAAGTAATACTCAAATAACAGAAGCCATAGAACATTTAGTCCAATCAATAAATAGTTTTAAAAACCAATATTATGCAAAAACCTGTTTAATATATATACCATCACCTGCAACTATATATTCAAGAAAAATTATGAAATTCCAGAGATATGGAAATGGATATAAAAATCCTGATGGTTTTATTTCTTCAAGCGAAAACATGAATAAATCAATATATATTAGAAATCTTCTAAGAAAAAAATTAAAGGGTATTAACACAGGTTTTATAGATAGTACGGATTCTTTATATAATGCTGGAAAATATAACTTTATTCATGGAACTACTGATCCTAAGCATTTTAATTATTTAGGTTATAAACTACTGGCACAATCAACTGCTAGCAAAATTAATGATTGCCTAAATTTAGATCACAAAAAACAATTAAATGGGAAGAATAATATTTAATAGCTAAAGCGATACATTGCCAGGAATGTGCAGAAAGATTTCAGAACCTTCCTAAAAGCTAGGTACCACAAGTAGACTAATACATACGTACTACAACTCAGGATATGGATCGCCCCTTGGAGCTGAATAAAAATACTGACGAGCACCCAATATTTCTTAATCTTAAAGTTGGGGATTTTATTCTGATTAGTAATATCTCTGAAAATCCATCTAAGCTTCTGAATAATGGCACGTGGATTGGTCAAGTAATTCACTGCATTGGAAGCGCAAGGGATCCAGAAATCAATACTCTTTTTCAAGTAATTGATATAGGAAGCAAGGAAATTAAAATTATAAATGCTGATTTAGTAAAGTCATTTATAGAAAGCAATAAAAAATCAAAGGTCATATCCCTTAATCCTTAGTTGAAATCAATATAGAAGCAAAATAAAATCTCCCTAAAAGTCAAAGATATGGTTCTTGACAAAAGGGGTAAAAGAATGAAAATTGCTAATTATAATTAAGTAAATCAATTTACATAGATTGCAGGCAATGTTTGCATTAGCTTTTTCGGAAATGGGGCTGAGTCCAATTACTATTGGACTCATAATCATATTTGGTATTTTTTTTCTCATAAGTTTTGCGATCACAAGTCCAAATATGGATACAAAAGGTTTACTTCGCGTCCTTAATGCAAAGCCCATAAGGAAACCTAATGGTGAAGTCGAATATAGAGAAAATGAATAGGAAAGGAAACCCCACTAAAAGTAGAAAATTTATCTATCTGTATTTCACATCTATCAAATAATTACAAGGTTAAAAATTCCCACTTAAACATTAAGCGACTTATAAAAGTTACTTTTTACGGTAAAGGATGTATAAATTCATAGATAAATATCTTTTATCTATAATGACAATTTACCTAACTGCAATTACCATGTTTGCGTCCGGGTGATGGGGATCAATCGGATCAAAGCAATTATTAAAATAATTTCTGATAGCTTAAGTATAAATAAAATCTAGAGCTGAGAAATATCTCCTAAAGCTACTAATAAAGTAAATTAAAAACTAAATGAGTTAAGAGCAAACAAACAATTCCATCTCATAATTCAAAGGCATAATATTCACATAAGCATAATGAAGTAAAAGAACTAAAAAATTTGCATCTTAAAATGAATCAAATTCATTGGTATGAGCGATTTCAAAAAGCAATCGACGAAGAGCGTGGAAGTCGCTCATCACGATGGATGCAATTAGCAACTGTTGCACAAGACGGGAAACCAAAAGTTAGAACAGTCGTTTTCAGAGGTTGGCATGGAAAGAATACGCTCTATTTCCTAAGTGATAGTCGCAGCGAAAAAGCAGATGAAATATCAAAAACGCCTGATGTAGAAATATGCTCTTTATTGGTTAATTCTCTATGTCAATTTCGGTTTCGAGGAAAAGCTCAAATAAATCAAAATGAATTTGCTCAAAAATGCTGGGATTCTTTAACTCCAGAAGTGAAGTCATTGTGGTTCTTGCCTGATCCAGGGAAACCACTTTTAAAAAGTGATAAGGGATCTAAAAGCATTCAAAATAATTATCTTATGCCTCATAATTTCATAGTAATACTTGTAGACTTATCTTTAGTTGAATTACTTGAAATAAAAAATTTTCCTCATAAAAGAATGGTTTGGAAGGCTAATCAAAATTGGAAATTAGAATATATAAACCCATAAAACTTCAAAGAGATT
>QCJQ01000021.1 GCA_003215935.1 Prochlorococcus sp. AG-409-D09 | reverse complement strand
ATTACTCTTCATCCTATAAAAAGACATCCCCACAGAAAATTATAGTAAATTTTAGATCTCAGCCTTAATTAAATAAATCTCAACTACTCCGTACAAATAATCGAATATATTAAAGGTCAAAAGAAGCAATAATATTTATACATGCACACAATGGATTTAATTGTAGAGAAATTTATTCAGAGCTATAATTTAGGGCCAAATCTAACAAATGGAGATTTTAAATTCTAAAGTCAGCAACATAAGGACCCAGCGAGCTCAACTCTAAATCTCAATCTGTATTTGTTTGAAACTATGTAACCCAAAGGGTTTTCTCTGAAAAATTTAGCAAAAGAGCACCCACTAGGACTATGAAGGGAAGAGCACTTACTTCATAGCAAAGATTAGAATTTAAAGAATTCGAGAAAAACTAATAGGATTTGTAATGATTGCTGAGGTGTTGAAATGAAAGTGAAATGAAGGTGTAATGTCTTACTATTATAAAAAATATAGATGATAATTAAAAAAAAATAGCGCTCACATCATTTTTTTTCACAAAAACCTTCAATCATGATAAGAATCATCCAATTAATAGAGAAAAGTCAATCAATAAGAAAAGCTATAATGATGGCCATTGATATATTGAGTATAGGGTATTCATTTTTTCTAATCGACTGGATAAAAGGTGTTGAAGTACTTAAAATAAACTCAGTAGATGCTCTATTTGTCTATCTCTTTTTCTTATCAGTCTCACTATTAATTTATCATTCGACTGGTCAATATCAAAGCAGAAATAGCTACCTAAGTAGTTATTCTTTATACCAAATATCTTTACGTAGCTTATTAGTGTTAATAGCTCTTTTACCAGTAAGCAATACAATTATAAGTACCAAAGTAGATTTGAATTTATTTATAGTCTTTTGGCTAATAATTACATTATTAACATCATCAACAAGACTACTATTAAGAGATTTTCTCATTTTAATGAGAACTTATCGCAAGCCTAATATTGCTAGAGTCGCGATATATGGTGCAGGAGAAGCAGGTTTTCTATTATCTCAATCTCTCATCTCAGGAGGAGGTTATAATATCAAGTTTTTTATTGATGACAACATTAATCTTTCAAATAGATCTATTAATGGAATACCAATTATTGCATCACATAAAATTGAAAGATTCATCTCACAGATAGATCAAGTACTCTTAGCAATACCATCACTAAAAAGAGGGCGCAGAATAGAAATTGTAAAGAGAATCGGAAGTCACTCGATTCCTTGCTTACAGGTTCCTTCAATAGAAGAAATAACTTCTGGCAAAACAAAGATAAGTGACTTAAGACCTATATCTATAGAGGATTTGCTAGGAAGGAATAAGGTTGAACCAAATTATCAACTTTTAGGAGGTCCTATTAAAGGAAAGTCTATATGTGTCACAGGGGCTGGAGGGTCAATTGGAGCAGAACTCTGCAGGCAATTAATCAGACTAAAGCCTAAATCACTTGTATTAATTGAAAGAAATGAAGCCGCTTTATATACAATTGATCAAGAAATAAAGTCTAAAATCTCTAAAGATATAAAACTACATACAATCCTTGGAAGTGCCTTAGATAAAAAACTGTTAATAAATACTTTTTCAGAATTAAATGTGAATGTAATTTTTCATGCTGCAGCATATAAGCATGTTCCTTTAGTTGAAAAGAATCCACTAGAAGGAATAAAAAATAATATTTACTCCACAAAAGCAATTTGCATGGCAGCAGAAATTGTAGGAGTAGATCATGTAATTTTAATTTCAACCGATAAGGCCGTCCGACCTACCAATATTATGGGCGCGTCTAAACGAGCAGCAGAAATGGTTGTTCAAGCTCATGCAGAAGAAATGAGATTAAGTAAAAATTCCTCAAAAGAAATTATTACTTGTTACTCAATGGTACGATTTGGGAATGTTCTTAATTCATCAGGTTCAGTAATACCTCTTTTTCAAAATCAAATCAAGAATGGCGGTCCTATAACAATTACTCATCCTGAAGTTACAAGGTATTTCATGACAATTACTGAAGCAAGTCAACTAGTAATACAAACTTGCTCTCTTGCTAAAGGCGGAGATGTTTTCCTTCTTGATATGGGAGAACCTATCAAAATCTATGATATGGCTTTACAAATGATTCGCATTAGTGGACTTACTCTTAAAAGCAAAAACAACCCGGATGGGGATATTGAAATAGAATTTACTGGTCTGCGACCTGGTGAAAAACTATATGAAGAACTTTTAATAGAAAATAATCCACAATCTACTAGTCATCCCTTAATTTTTCGAGCAAATGAAAGATTCATGAGAGCTCAAGAATTATATCCAAAGTTAGAAGAATTAGAAAAAGAAATTGAAACCAAAGAGACGAAAAAAGCTTTAAACCTATTAAAAGAAATAATTAATTAGTGAGAAATAATCACAGTATTTACTCATTTAAATAATTAAATACTTAATATTCTTGAAAAAAATCATGCGTATCTCCAAACAGCTAATAACTTTCCCTGAATTTGAACCTGCTCAGCTTCTATTTCTATAGGCTCATATGCAGGATTTGCAGCTTCCAGGCGAACAAGCGATCCTTCCCGATAAAAATGCTTCAATGTAGTACCTGATCCTGGTACCATCGCACTAACAACAGTTCCATTTTTCAACCTCGAAGCTTCAACTACTGGCTCCATCAACACAACATCTCCATCTGTAATAAAAGAATCCACCATCGAATCGCCATTAACTGTTAAAGCAAATATTCCCCGTTTTTGAAGAACTGAATTAACGTCCAGAGTTTCTTGAACATCATTGAAAGTTTCAACCAATCCTCCTGCAGCAACAGCCCCTAAAACCGGAATCCCCGTAAAAGTTTCTCCTATCAGCTGTAATGTTCTTGCCTGACCTTCTTGCCATTTAATCCATCCTTTTTCCTGTAAATGTTTTAATCTACTTTGAATTGGAGCTGGAGACTTAAGTCCCATTCCATGCATCATTTGCCTTATTGAAGGACTGTGATGATGAGCCGCTATAAAATCTGAAAGCCATTCATAAAGTTCTTTCTGAGCTGTGGTCAAAGAGGTATCAGAAGTTGGATGCACAGAAACCAAATACGCCTAATACATATGTACCGTCATAGAGCATTTATTGCAAGCCTAAAGTCCTCCCAGCAATGAAGCTAACAAAGCTTGCTGAACATGTAATCGATTTTCCGCCTGATCAAATATTCTGCTTGCAGTGCATTCAATAGTTTCATCACTAATTTCCTCACCTCTATGAGCAGGCAAGCAATGCAACACAATTACATTTTCATCTGCTAAATCTAATAATTTGCTATTCACACAAAAACCCTCAAAAGCTTTTTTTCTTTCTAGTTTCTCATTCTCTTGTCCCATAGAAGCCCATACATCTGTATAGATAGCATTAACATCTTTAACAGCTTCTTCAGGGCTATTAAAGAACTTTATTTCCGACGAATTAGAGCTTAACAAAGCTGCCTTTTTAATTATTTCAGAAGAAGGTTCAAAGCCTTTTGGAGAACTTAAATGTACATTTACCCCTAAAATAGCTCCACATAGCATCAAAGAATTAGCAACATTATTGCCATCTCCAACATAAGCAATCGTTTTCCCTTCAATACTTCCTAGTGCTTCTTTCATTGTCAAGAAATCAGCCAATGCTTGGCAAGGATGCTCTAGATCTGTTAGTGCATTTATTACAGGTATAGAAGACCAATTAGCATACTGAATTAAATCTGCATGGCTAAAAGTTCTAATAGCAAGAGCATCACAATATCGACTTAACACTCTAGCAGTATCTTTTATTGGTTCACCTCTACCTAGTTGTGATAATTGAGGATTTAAATCAACTGTTTGAGCTCCAAGTCGAGCCATTGCAACTTGAAAACTAACTCTTGTGCGAGTAGAAGCTTTTGTGAAAATCAGCCCTAAAACCCTATTACCTAAATCTATTCGGCGTTTTCCATTTTTTAACTGATTGGCTAATTCAAATAAAGCCAATACTTGATCTGAAGATAAATCAGCAGAAGAAAGAAAATCTCTTCCATTTAAATCAGATAACTTAGAAGCAACCCCTAGGGAGACTGATGCCATTGTGGAAGTCTCAAACAGCCTTTATCGGGGATAAAGGTACCTTTCGTCAAGTTTTCGGCTAAGAAATTGTTATGGCATCGAGCTAGAAGTCAGCAAATCTTTCAAATCATCTCCTTCAATAACTTCTTTTTCAAGAATTTTTTGAGAAATATTTTCTAATAAAGGCAAGTTATGCCTAAGAATCGTCAAAGCTTTTTCATGGGCTTCATCAACAAGGCTTCTTACTTCTTTATCAATTGCTTGAGCTGTAGCATCACTAAGCTCTCTTCTTGGATTGTTATTACCTCCGAGAAATCTTCCTCCTCCCTGCTTGTCATAAGCTAAAGGTCCTAAAATCTCACTCATACCATAAGTACCAACCATTTGCTCAGCTAAATCAGTTGCTCTTTGCAAATCATTTGAAGCTCCTGTAGTTATTTTTCCAAAAATAATTTCTTCAGCTGATCTTCCTCCTAACAAAGTAGCTATCTGTCCTTGCAATTCTTCTTTTGAGTTTAAAAATCTCTCTTCTGTAGGAAGTTGAAGAGTATACCCAAGTGCACTCATTCCCCTTGGCACTATTGAAATTTTTGCAACTTTGCTTCCTCCTGGCATTAAATGGCCAACTATTGCATGGCCCACTTCATGATATGCAACTATCTTCTTCTCATCATCCTGGAGAACTCTGCTTTTCTTTTCTAAACCAGCGACAACCCTTTCTATTGACTCATTTAAATCCTGTTGCTCAACTTCATTACGCTTATTTCTGGCTGCTAAAAGTGCAGCTTCATTAACCATATTTGCTAAGTCTGCGCCTGCAAAGCCACTAGTTGCTTGAGCAATTCTATCTAAATCAATATTCTTAGATAATTTAACTTTTTTTGTATAAATTTCTAGAATTGTTTTTCTACCAGATAAATCTGGACGGTCAACTAAAACCTGCCTATCAAATCTTCCTGGCCTCAATAATGCGGCATCTAAAACCTCTGGCTGGTTAGTTGCAGCTAAAACTATTACCGGTTTATCTGTAGATGCAAATCCATCCATCTCAGTAAGAAGCTGATTAAGCGTTTGTTCCCTTTCATCATTTCCGCCTACAACACCCATAGACCCTGAACGACTTTTACCAATAGCATCAAGCTCATCAATAAAAATTATGCAAGGAGCCTTCTTCTTTGCTTGCTCAAATAAATCTCTAACTCTGGCTGCTCCTGCACCTACAAATAATTCTACAAATTCAGAGCCTGAAATAATAAAGAAAGGAACTTCTGCTTCTCCTGCTACAGCTTTTGATAGAAGTGTTTTACCTGTTCCTGGAGGACCTACTAATAAAACTCCTTTAGGAATTCTTGCACCAATATCTGTATATCTTTGTGGTTTTTTTAAGAAATCAACTATTTCTGTTAGTTCATCTTTAGCTTCATCAACTCCAGCAACATCTTCAAAAGTTACTCTGGACTCCTCATCTGGAACATATACTTTTGCTTTGCTTTTTGTAAAGCTTAAAGCACCTTGAGCTCCTCCTCCTCCCATACTTCTTCTAGCAAAGAATTGAAGAACTAAAATAAAAATAAGAGGAGGAACTACCCAACTAAGAATAGTAGTAAAAATATTCGGTTTTTTAGGAGGAGCTGCTGCAAATTCAACCCCTTTATTTTCTAATCTTTGGGGCAAATCCATATCAAATATTGGTGTTGTTGCAAGAACTGATGGTGAGCCTTCTTCTGGAGATGAAAGTTCATATCTAATTTGCTCTTGTGTTATGTAAGCCCTTTTTACGTCTCCATCATTCACCTGATTTATAAACAATGAATAAGGCACACGAGGAACCTGCATATTCTGGTTTGGGAAAAAACTACTAAAAAGAAGCAGTGCTCCAAAGCCAATTAAAATTATATTAATTATCCCAAAACGCCGATTGGGTTGATTTTCATCTTGTCTTATCGGCATTGCTAAAAAAAGTTGATTAATTACTAAGTTAAGTAACTTTTACATAATTCGTTTATTAATTCTGGTGTAACAACCGAACGAACTTAAAAACTTTTGATGTTTAATGGTTTCCTAAAACCATTTCCAGCATCAAATCCTTACCTGGCATTTGAAGTGAAAATAGATCCATTTCTAAAATTTCATTCATTGTATTAAAACCTAAGTCGCCTAATGGCGTCATAGAAGGTTCTCCACCTAAAAGCTTAGTTGAAATAAATACACGTAATTCCTGAACGCAATTCTGATTTATTGCTTGAGCAGCTAACTCTGGCCCACATTCCCAAAGAACGCTATTGCAACCTTTATTAGCTAAAACATTAAGAAGAGAAACTGGCTTAGTAGAATTAAGCTCTATTTTTTCAGGTCCATCTGGAATTTTTTTTAATTTTTTCTTATCTGATTTAGGACCAAAAGCAATAATTGATTTTGCAATATTTGTATCCCACAATTGAGCATTCTCTGGTAGGTCAAGACTTTCAGTTAAAACAACCCTAATAGGTTCTGGGGTTTTAAATCCTCTACTAGTTAATAGAGGGTTGTCAGCTCTCAATGTTCCACCACCTATAATTACTGCATCTGTCTTCGCGCGAAGCTTGTGCACTATCTCTCTGGATTCATTTCCTGTAATCCATTTACTCAAACCATTTGTTAGACCAATCCTTCCATCCAAGCTCATCGCCCACTTAAGAATCCCCCAAGGACGGCCAGTTTTAACACGAAAGATATATGCTCTATTCAAATAATTTATTTTCTCTTTTAAAACGCCTGAGAAAACTTCGATACCTGCGCTCTTCAAAATAGCTATTCCTGATCCTGAAACACGGGGGTCAGGATCTTTCATTCCAATAACAACACGAGTTATACCTGATTTAATAATTGCTTCGGTACATGGCGGAGTACGACCAAAATGGCAACATGGCTCAAGCGTTACAATTAACGTACCTCCCTTTGCTTTATCTCCTGCTTGCAATAAAGCTCCAATCTCAGCATGAGCCATCCCAGCTCTTTCATGAAAAGACTCACCAACAATTTGATTATTACTAAGGACTATTGCCCCAACGAGGGGGTTGGGACTTGTTTCACCTTCAGCTAGAGATGCTAAGCGAATAGCACGATACATAAATGAATCCCATTCAGAAAATGATGTCGTTTCTCCATGCTTACTCATTCATTAAAGACCTCAACCAACTAACAATACAAGCAAATATTCAAATATCTAAGAAAATCACTTAAAGGAAAATACAAGCTTATATTGTTATCGAGATTTTCATGCAAGGATTGAGATTAAATCTTAGGTTTGCATTACTTATACAAAATAATAACCTTTAACCTTGTAAATTAATAAAACAATATTGCAATCCAAAAACTAAATAAAAATAACAAGAAAGTACAAAAAATAAAGTTTGAAAATATTATAATGAAAAGGGTTTATAACTATTTTATTGATTTTTAAAATACATTTTAAATAAAAAGGTTTATCTTGGATGTAAAACAAAGATATACTTTTCTCATTTGTATAGATAGGGACAACATCAAATCCTCTTCATAAGCTAACGATAAAAAATATTCCTGTAGGTTTAATAACACTCTTTTCAATTTACTAGCAAAATCATCACTTACCTTCCTCTGCATCAAGCAAAGCCTCCAAAGCTATTGCCGTATGAACTAAAGCTTGATATTTGTTAAGAATTCTCTGATTCCTTTCGATCCATTTAGCAGGGTCTCCATCTTTTTTGTTTCGAAAAGAGGATTCATAGCCACTAGCCCCTACGTCCATAAGCTCAAAGTCTTCCTGTTTTTGAATTAATGCGATCATAATTTCATGAAGTCTTTGCCGTCTTTTGCAAGTATTGTCAGCCTGCTTATTTGAGGTGTTCACTTGATTAAAAAATTTACTTATAAATTTCTAATTGATTTAAGATAAAAATCCTATTAATTAAAAAAATATTTCTTCACTACAAAGAGGTGATTAAATTGAAACCACAAAAAGCCGAAATAATTGTTATAGGAGTAAATGCTTCTGGTATAGATAGCCTACCACTTTCACAAATAAAATTAATCTCCTCCTCAAAAAGGATTGCAGCACCTAGTAGATTATGTGATTCTGTCTACAAGTGGAGGCAGAAATTAGCTCATAAAAATCCTCTCCCAGAAATACACAAAACTGACAATATAAATAATTTAATAAAATGGATAAAAAATAGCACTGACCAAACCATAATTCTTGCCAGTGGTGATCCTTTATGGTTTGGAATAGGTCGAGTATTAATTAACAATTTCCCTAACAAAAATATTGATTTTCATCCTTCAGCAACATCTTTTCAACTTGCCTTCGCTAAATTAGGTATTCCTTGGCAAGATGCATCTTTAATAAGCCTTCATGGCAGGGATCCTTCGCCTTTAGCAAAGCTATTACAAAAGCGTCCAAAATCTATTGCAATTCTTACTGATAAAAAACGTGGAGGAGCTAAAGAAGTACTAAACTTTCTTATAGCTAGTGGACTAAAAGAAAGCTATGAGTTTTGGATTTTTGAAAAATTAGGACATGAAAATGAAAAGATCAGAAAAATAAATAAAGAAAGTGAAATTGATGACAATATTGATCCTCTCCACCTTGTAATTTTAATAGAAAATATTACTCAGCCGAAGAGAAATCCGAATTTACCTCTTTTTGGAATTGAAGACGGGTACTTCATGCAACTCCCTGACCGTCCAGGGCTAATGACAAAGCGTGAATCAAGAATTCAATTAATAGCAGAACTAGAATTACCAGAAAAAGGTGTCTTATGGGATGTAGGAGCGGGGGTAGGAAGTCTTGGACTAGAATCTCTTCGAATTAGACCTAATCTAACATTAATTTCTATTGAAAAAAGATTAGGAAGTAAATTAATTATAGAAGAGAATTCAATAAGATTAGGTGTTAAGCCTAACTATATTTTTGAAGCAAATGCATTAGATATTTTAAAAGAAGATCGTTTAAATAAAAAATTTCGGCAACCTGATAGAGTAATTCTAGGGGGAGGTGGAGAAGACAGAATAAAACTTCTAAAAGCAATTATGAAAAAACTCAAACCAAATGGAATAGTTGTTATACCACTTGCTACGATTCAAGCAATTAATGATTTAGAAAATGTGTTAAAATCATATAAATGCATTATTAATATTAGTCAACTTCAATCTTATAGAGGAGTATCTATAGGTAATGGAATAAGACTAAATCCAATGAATCCTATATTTATTTTAAAAGGAAAATTAAATTAAATATCTAAGACTATGGGTTAATATTTACACCTTGCCTGGTTTAGCTACATGGGGTAATCCCCAACCTAATTTATTTCTAAGAACTTGGAAGAATTCATGGTCTGTCAATCTAACAAATTTAACTGGATGATTACTACGCCTAATTAATACTCTATCTTCAGGCCATACATAACATCCTGCACTTCCATCAACGACCATCATCAATCTTTCTGGTGTTGCAGGGAAAACAGTAACGGGCTCCTCATCACTAAAAACAAGTGCTCTGGAAGCAAGTGAATGAGGAGAAATTGGAGTCAGTTGCAATACAGGACAATCCGGGGTAATTACAGGTCCACCGGCGCTCAATGAATATGCAGTAGAACCAGTAGGTGTTGAAAGGATTACTCCATCAGCGGAAATATCGACAGGCGCATGTCGACCAATTGAAATTTCAAAATGACACATACTAGTAAGAGGCTCTCGGTGTAATGCCATTTCGTTTAGACATAATGCTTCCCACCGTCTCTGATCACCCCTCATAACACTAACAACAAGACTTGTTCTCTCTTCTATTTCCCATTTATTAGCAATGATCTGAGCAAGAACTCTATCTAAATCATTCAAGTAAGCTTCAGCTAAGAAACCTAAATGCCCAGTATTTACAGTTAAAATTGGGATCTGAACAGGAGCAGTTTGACGAGCTGCAGAAAGAACAGTGCCATCCCCTCCCAATACAATTGCTAACGACATTGAGGAATCAAACCCTTCTGGAACACAAGCTCTGTAACCAAGAGTTCTCAAATGCTGGTCAGGATTAGCGAAACCAACCATGCCTCCTGAACTGCTAACTCTGATAACTTCACAACCTTCTTTTTCTAATTTGCTTTGAATAAACAAAGCAGTTTCAATAGCAAGATTCTTGCCATCATTAACAATCAGTCCAACTCGAACGGCTGATTGCATTAGATAATTAATTTGAGAAATTTATTAGCGTTCAATTTTCTTAACCTCTTTAGATCTTTAATTCTAAACACAATTCTAAAACTGCTCCAAAAACCTCAAATCATTTGTGTAAAACCTCCGAATATCGTCTATCCCATGTTTAACCATACAAAATCTTTCAACACCAAGACCTGCAGCAAATCCAGTCCATCTTTCTGGATCAATCCCCATCCCTTCTAATACTGCTGGGTCAACCATTCCACAACCCATCACTTCCAACCATTTACCTCTCCATTGAACATCAACCTCTGCTGAAGGCTCAGTAAAAGGGAAGTAACTAGCTCTAAACCTTATTGGCAAATCTCCAAAAAAAGCCTTTAAGAATGCCATGACAGTGCCTCTTAAATGACTAAAATCCAACCCTTCATCTATTGCTAATACCTCAACCTGATGAAAAACAGGAGAATGAGTTGCATCAACAGAATCTCTTCTATAAACCCTTCCTGGCGAAACAATTCTTATTGGCGGATGATTATTCTCCAAATACCTTATTTGAACTGGGGAAGTATGCGTTCTTAAAAGAAAACTCTTATCAAGATAAAAAGTATCTTGCATATCTCTTGCGGGATGATTTGGCGGAATATTTAATGCCTCAAAATTATAAAAATCACTTTCCAACTCAGGTCCTTCAACAACTTGATATCCCAGTCCAGAGAAAAGATCAATAATTTTTTCTGTTGTAGTAACTAAAGGATGCCTATGACCTTGAGGAATACCGCTTGGTGGTGCTGTTACATCTATAGTTTCTTGTGCAAGTAATTTCTCCAAAGCCTGAGATTTTAAAACTTCTAAACGCTGTGAGATGAGTTCTTGTAACTGGCTCTTTAAAAGATTAGCTCTCTGGCCTACCAAAGGCCTTTCATTGCCAGGTAGCTTGCCCATTGCTCCCAAGACAATAGAAAGTCTTCCTTTCTTCCCAAGAAAGTTAAGTCTCAACTTCTCAAGTGTTTCCCCATCTGAAGCTTCAGCAATTTTGTTTGCCGCTTCTGCTTCTAGAAGGTCTAATTCTTCTGAGAGATGCTTTAGTTGGACGGATGAACTCAAAGTAATTAAATCTCAATTAATGACTTTAATCAGTAAACAGCCAAGGTTTCCTAAATCATTATCCCAAAAAAATGAATCCATTGAGAATTTTAATTAGTAATGACGATGGTGTTTTTGCTGAAGGCATAAGAACCATTGCCAGAGTAGCTGCTTTAAGAGGTCATGAAATTACTGTAATTTGCCCTGACCAAGAACGCTCTGCAACAGGACATGGTCTAACTCTACAATCACCCATACGTGCCGAAAGAGCAGATGAATTATTCCCAGAAGGAGTAACCGCCTGGGGCTGTAGTGGCACTCCTGCAGATTGCGTAAAGCTTGGGCTTAATGAACTAATCGAAGAAAAACCTGATCTAGTTCTCTCTGGAATTAATCATGGACCTAACTTAGGTACAGATATTTTTTGCTCTGGGACTGTTGCTGCAGCTCTAGAAGGCACCCTTGATGGCATACCTTCACTAGCGATTAGCATAGCTAGTTTTCAATGGCGAGAGTTCGATTTCGCCGCAGAATTAGCTATAGAAATTGCTGAGAATGCAATTTCTAAGAACTGGCCTGAAAAACTTCTCTTAAATCTAAACATTCCCCCCTGCCTGCCAGAAAAAATGGGGAAGATTGCTTGGACAAGATTATCTATAAGACAATATGAGGAACAATTCAGTAAAAGATTAGATCCAAGGGGAAATACTTATTATTGGATGGCAGGTGAAGCTGTTAAGGATTTAAAATCAGCAGGCGATGGGCCATCAAATTGGCCTAGCGATGTAGCCCAAATAGAAAAAAATTCTCCTTCAATTACTCCAATTCAACCAGATTTATTTTGGAGAGGAAATATTCAAGAATTGCCAGATATAATCTCAACCTAATTAGTTCTATAAATTCTTTGCAAGAGCCAAAGAGAAAATATTAATCCAATAACATGGGCAAATAAAACTTGTGTATTGCTTAAAACTGAAAGCATTTCCAAAGAAGTTATTGGGTAATTCTCCATAGCTCTCATTCCAGCCCCTATTGATATTCCAGGCGCCTGCATTGAGGCTTGAACAAAAAGGGCCCCGGCTAATGACTGATAACCAATTGAAGCAAAAATCAAACCAATCAGATCAGCAAAAAGTCCTCTTTTTAATAAGCGGCTAGTTTCTCCCCTTGTTGGCCTAACTTCAGAATTAAGAGCTCTTCCAGTTTTAACAATTAACCAACCTTGCCAAAGGCTAAATAGCAATAAAATAAATGCCAATGTTGTAAGAGACAATCCTGGTCCAAGTCCCAAGGCTCTTTCAGAGTTTCTTGCCAAGCTGCTCCCAACATTATTAAATAGCAAAACCCCTACCACCACGACACCTAGAATTGTCTGAATCCAAAACCTTATCCAACCCATTCGTCGCATCCCTAAGGAAAGCAAATGGAAATCAAGTTGATCTGCCATCAAGATGAACACGGCGATAAAACAAACTTGCCACCAAAAGGCACAATTTGCACGTAGATTGTGATTCCTCTCTGCTCTCCAAAGGAAGCATCACTTCCAACTGCTATAGCGTTGGGAAGTTTTGATGGTCTTCATGCAGGTCATCAAAGAGTTATAAAAGGTATTGAAAGAAATGGCCCAGGAATCCCTACTGTTGTTAGCTTTTGGCCTCATCCAAGAGAAATACTTTTTGGAGAGCCACGCTTAAGACTTGATCTTCCATCAGAAAAAACTAGCCTTTTAGAGCCATTAGGAATTAAGCAATTAGTTTTAATTCCATTTAATCGTGAATTGGCGGCCCTAAGTCCTGAAACATTTATAAACAAAATTTTAATAGAAACACTTGATGCAAGAGATATTGCAATAGGAGAAAATTTCAGATTTGGGAAGAATCGGCAAGGAGATGCTGCAATGCTTAAAAAAATCGCAGAAGAATCTGGCATAAAAGTAAGTGTTATTCCTATCTTGAAAGATCAAAATGGTCGTATGAGTAGTAGCAGAATACGGTCTGCTTTAAATTCGGGTCAAATTGATATTGCAGAAAAATTATTAGGTAGGCCTTACACTTTCAGAGGAACTGTTGTTAAAGGTAAAGGTATTGGAAATAAAATAGGTTGGCCAACAGCCAACCTAGAAGTTGATGGAAGAAAATTTCTTCCATCACTTGGTGTATATGCTTCATGGGTTTGGATTGAAAACGTCAAAACTTCTTTTCCAGCAGTTATGAATTTGGGTCCACAACCTACCTTTTCTCCCAATTCACCATCAGCAGTAGAGGTTCATTTACTTGATCAAAATATAAATTTATTAAATACAGAAATAATTGTTCAACCTTTAAAAAGACTTAGAGGACAAGAAAAATTTGAAAATATAAAAAGTCTTAGTAACCAAATTGAATTAGACGCAAATCAAGCACGTTTGCTTTTAAAGTATAAAAATTAAATTTAGGGTATTGAAGGATAAGCATTGGATAACCCCCAAACAACAAACAGAGCAATTCCTCCTAATAAAATAATTCCCCAAATGAGGACATTCATTGTTCCATCAGAATTACTGTTCAACATAAAATAAAAAATACTCTGCAAAGGATGGCAAGAAATCGATGACTGTCACCCCTCCTCAAGATAGCCGGATAGCCCAGTTAATAGATGCAAATCTTGATAGAGCAAGAGAAGGCCTAAGAGTACTGGAAGATTGGTGTAGATATAATCATGAAAATGATGAAGTTGTCTTAAAACTGAAAAATTTTAGGCACCAAATAGGACATCATCACCATGACTTTTATCGCAATGCAAGAGCCACAAGTAGAGACAAAGGTTTAGGGCTGTCTCACCCTAGCCAAAAAGATCGATTTTCAATTGAACAAATTATTATTGCAAATGCCGCACGCATCCAAGAAGCATTAAGAGTTATAGAGGAGTACTCAAGATCTACAGATCCCCCTCTTGCAAAAATATGCTCTGAAATTCGTTATGAATTATACGAATTAGAAATAAATATACTTAACCTTATTCTGTATTCCTCACGCAAGAATACACTTAATTTAAGCAACCTTTATCTAATAACTTCATACCGCAAGAATGAAAAAGAAATCATCATCAAAGCGCTAAAAGCTGGAATAAAAATGGTTCAATATCGTTGCAAAAGAACAGCCGATAAAGAGCAATATTATCAAGCAAAAGAATTAGCAAGTATATGCAAAAAATTTAACGCATTATTTATTATTAATGATCGAGTTGATTTATCTCTTGCATTAAATGCTGATGGGGTGCACTTAGGGCAAGAAGATATTCCCACTTATGTCGCTAGAGAATTACTAGGAAAAGATAAGCTAATCGGCAAAAGCACTCATTCAATAAAAGAGATTAGAGATGCAGAAGAGGAGGGATGTGATTATCTTGGAGTAGGTCCTATTTTTTCATCAAACACGAAAAAAGACCTGAGCCCTATAGGCCCAGATCTTGTGAAAGAAGCTTTAACCTCAACTAAACTTCCTTTTTTTGCAATTGGTGGAATTAACAGTGACAATTTACTACAGTTAAAATCTAAAGGAGTAAAGCGAATTGCCGTCTCAGGAGCAATTATGAATTCAAAATCACCTTCATTAGAAACAAGAAAAATCTTAGGTATGATGTCATGAAGCTCAACGTAAATGGAGAGATTAAGCTTGTTGAATCTGGAGAAAATAAACTATCTCTTTCAAATATAATTACAAAATTGGGATTCAACCCTAAAGCAGTAGTTGTAGAGTTAAATGGAACAATAGTTCCCCAAAAACAATGGAATAATTTATTAATTAAAGAAAATGACAATTTAGAAATTGTGACAATTGTTGGAGGAGGTTCCTAAAGTTAACTAGAAATTTAAAAATCCCATTAATCCTCTTGAAAAATTTCTTTAAAAGTGTTTTCTATGTCGTACTTGTACCAATAATAATTTTCTGCCTAATTTTTTCACAGCCAGAGAAAAGTTCCGCTGCAAGTGGAGGAAGAATAGGTGGAGGAAACTTTAGATCTCCATCAATTCCCAACACAAGAGGCTCCGGAGGAAGAAGTTATCAAGGGGGATATGGCGGATATGGCGGATATGGCGGATATGGCGGATACCGGAGAGGAGGGATAGGATTCCCTTTCTTATTCCCCATATTTGGTTTTGGAGGTGGGGGTTTATTTGGCTTTTTAATTCTTATGACAATAACAGGTGTAATTGTTAACTCATTAAGAGGCCTCCCGACGGTTCCTGTTGCTCAAGGTAATCGCTTATATACAGCAAAAAGTAATCCACCAGTTTCTATTATTCAAATTCAAATAGGTTTATTAGCCTCTGCCAAAGCATTGCAATTGGATCTTAGGAACCTAGCAAATACTGCAGACACTAATACTCAAGAAGGTTTAGAGAAAATCCTACAAGAAACGACACTGTCACTTTTAAGACAACCAAACTTATGGGTTTACGCCAATGTAGAGACAGGAGAGGTTCCCTTTTCCACCGCTGAAAGTACATTTAATCGACTTTCACTTTCAGAAAGAAGCAAACTTAAAGGAGAACTAATCTCAAATTTTGCTGGCTCTAAACAAACTAATGAGGATCAATTAGGAGAATTAGATAAAAGCAATGAATTTATTGCCTCTACACTTTTGATTGCCACAAAAAAGAAACTCTCTTTTAATAAATCAATCACTACCGAAGAATTACAGGAAATTCTTAAACAGTCAGGATCTATTAGCTCTAAAGATTTAATTGCATTAGAAATAATTTGGCAGCCAGAAGGTAAAAATGAATCTTTAAAAGTTGAAGAGCTTGTAACAGCTTACCCAAATCTAAAGCATTTGTAAAATATAAAAAAATCATAAAGGAAGATTGAAATTCTTTATAATTTCTTTCGATAAAAACTCGCAACAACACACATATTAGCGCTTCAAGACAGTTAGCTTATGCTCACACTTTAATTCTTAATTCAATTGTCTCCTTCATCACATTCAGAGCCGCGCTCTATGAAGTGGGAGAGCACTGGCGAATTAGCTCAAAGAGATTTATCTGAGCTTGTTAATCGGCTGCTTGACGTGGAATCGACCACTAATAGTGACGAGTTATCTCGTCTTGGGACCAAATATAAAGATGAAGCTTAACTAATACTTTTACCTATTGCATAAAATCAAGAAATAACTCACCTTTGTGAAAAGAGAGTTTCTTAATGGGAAGAAGGCACCTTCAATGGATAAATACACCTGTGATATCAGAGGCTCTTATACGTTATGAAGAACAACGTTTATCTAGGTCTATGAGTTTATGGATAGAAAATCTTTTAGAACTTAATACGAGAGAAACTAGTAATTGAACACTCATATATAAATAGGTCAAGTAAATTTAAAAATAGATTATTGCTGCATAATTCTCAAAGCAGCCATTGCAGCTCCATATCCATTATCTATATTCACAACTACTAATCCAGGAGCACAACTTCCAAGCATACCTTCTAAGGCTGTTCTACCTCCCAAGCTGACTCCATAACCAATAGAAACTGGAACTCCAATGACTGGTTGAGGTATTAAACCAGACAAAACAGTAGGCAAAGCACCTTCCATCCCTGCACAAGCAATAACAACCTTGGCAGTCTTTATTCTTTCCAAATTTTGAAAAAGACGGTGTAAGCCAGCTACGCCTAAATCAACAATAACTTCTGTTTGAATACCATGTAACCGTAATGCTAGTTCTGCTTCAGAAGCAACAGTTATATCACTTGTTCCACCACTAAGAACACAAACTTTTCCGAGCTCTGGTATAGGATCTGGCGGAGTACCAATTGTTAAACAACGAGATTTATTGTGAAATTCAGCACAAGGGAATGAAGTGATCAATTCCTTAGCTTTGTCAGGCAAAACTCTTGTAACCAATCCAATTTCATTGCATTTTTCAAGTTCTCTCAAAATCCCAGCAATCTGTTGAGATGTTTTATTTTCTCCCCAAATAGCTTCAACCATTCCAATTCTTCTGCGCCTATCAAAATCAAACCTTGATTCTTGTCCTATCACTGCTCCAAAAGTTCCCCCTCAAAAACAAGAGGGAAAGGATTTCCAGAAGATATTCCTATTTTATCTCGTGCAAGTTGCTCAAAAGTTTCTTGAATAGTGTTAATTTCTGACTGAGGAATATTTTTCCAATCTTTTTTACTAGCCCAAGTAATTAACAAAGTGGCTTCTTCGTTTTTAGGATCCCATAAAAGTTGTCTACTGATAAAACCATTCTGTTTTCTTAGCCAAGGTTCCCAACTCCTTTTTTCTGCGAAAAGCCATGCATCTTTTTCAGCACTAGATACATTCAGTCGAAGATATTCAATAATATTTTGATCATTTTGGATGAAGTCTGGCTGAGTCATAGAGAAAGCTGGAGACGCTCTAAATACAAACAATATGACAAGACAAAAAGAAAGGAATAAAGACAAAGGAAATTCTAATTGCCTATTATTCATTTTTTCTGCAATAAAACAACTGCATGGCAACTTATACCTTCTTCTCTCCCTTCAGGTCCTAGTTTCTCGTTTGTAGTTGCCTTAACACCTACTTGATCTATATCTAAACCAATTTTTTGCGCAATTTTACTTCTCATTAATTCTATATGGGGTTTAAGTTTAGGACGTTCAGCAATAACAACAGAGTCAACATTGGTAACTTCCCATCCTTGCTCTTGAACAAGTTTTACAACCTGTTCAAGAAGAAGCAAGCTATCTGCATCTTTCCATTTTTGATCATCTGGGGGGAAATATTTACCAATATCTCCTAATGATAATGCTCCAAGAAGAGCATCCATTACAGCATGAGAAAGGACATCTGCATCGCTGTGTCCATCTAAACCTAGACCATCAGGATGATCAATTTTGACACCACCAAGAATTAGAGGTCTTTCTGAGACCAAACGATGCATGTCATATCCGTTGCCAATTCGTAGCTGCACAGAATTGAGAGGTAATGAAAGCAATTTTGATTTAAATGAATAATCCTTTAAAAGCCATTTTTCATATAAATCAGGTCTACGGTACTTGGTTCTATGCACTCTTTGCTGTTCTCTCCACAAATCAACGGCAGCATGATTACCACTCAGTAAAACTTCAGGAACTTGAAGACCTTGAAAATTTGCGGGCCTAGTGTATTGAGGATGTTCTAAAAGACCATTATTATGACTTTCATCTTCTAAAGATAAAGAACTACCTAAAGTTCCAGGCAACAAACGAATAACACCATTTATTACTGCCATAGCAGGCAATTCTCCACTAGTTAAAACAAAATCGCCCATAGATATTTCTTCATCAGCAAGAGTTCTTATACGTTCATCAAAACCTTCATAATGGCCGCAAATAAAAATTAATTGATCATAGTTTTTAGACCATCTTTCAAAGTCATTTTGTCTAAGAGTCTTCCCCTGAGGGGTCATTAATAAAACACGCTTTTTAGAAAAAGAAGGAATTGAATCTAACGCTTTAAAATAGGGTTCAGGCTTTAGAACCATTCCAGGACCACCACCATAAGGTTCATCATCAACTTTGCGATATTTATCTTTTGCAAAATCTCTAGGGTTATGAAAATAAAGTTCTGCAATATTGGCAGCAAAAGCTCTACCTGTAATTCCAGTCTCAAAAAAAGATGAGAATGCGTGCGGAAATAAAGTTAAAACATCAAAACGAAAATTCGACACAATAATTTAATCTCCTTGATATCCCAATTCAGATAAGCGAGAAGGTTTACTTCTCCAGTTTTGAGAAACTTTCACAAATAATTCTAAGTATATAGGGCCATCTATTAATAATTGCATCTCAAGTCGAGCTCCTTGCCCTATTAATTTCAACATACTTCCACCTTTACCTATAACAATTAATTTTTGACTTTTGGTTTCAACAAGTATCGTTGCTAAAATACCAATTACAGGATTTTTTTTAGTATTTTGATTTTTACCTGGAAGTTCCTCTATTCGATCAATTTTAACTGCAACACTATGAGGAATTTCTTGTCGAGTATGGAGTAGTACCTGCTCTCTAATAAGTTCAGCTAAAAGAATCCTTTGAGGTTGATCAGAAGTCATTTCAGGAGGATATAGCTGAGGACCTAGAGGTAATTTATTCTGTAATTCTTCCAAAAGAAAATCACAACCATTACCATTAATTGCACTACATGGATATATTGGCCAAGAGCAATTACCTAATAAATCTTGATACTCAATAAATCTTATTTTAGCTTGCTCTTTTTTTAATAGATCCCATTTATTTAAAGCAACAACTACAGGTAAATTCTTATTTCTTAAAAGATTTAAAATAAACAAATCACCTTTACCAGGAGAAAAACAAGCATCAAATATTAGCAAAATAATATCCACTTCGCCAATAGATTTACAGGCACTTTCAACTAATCTCTCTCCTAATAAATGATGTGGTTTATGAATTCCAGGAGTATCTAATAAAATCAACTGAGATGTCTCTGAAGTAATTATTGCTCTTAACCGATTTCTTGTAGTCTGGGCAACAGGAGAAGTAATTGCTATCTTCTTACCAACAAATTTATTTATCAACGTGGATTTTCCTACATTTGGTCTTCCAATTAAGGAGATAAAGCCGGATTTATAACCCTCTGGGATTGAATTAATTAACGACATTCATCAATAAAGGTTACTAATAGCCTGACTCGAAACCACAAAAAGCCATGAAAGAGAAAGAACCAAGTTTTGAACAAGCAATAAATGCATCTATGATTTGGTGTCAAAGTTGGGACAATGAAGAAATCAGTGATGAAGTTCTTGCAGAGAGAATTGGTGAACTTTTAAACACACAAAATGGAGCTAGAGGATTTTTCGTTACTAGCCTGTCAAGTGATTCACCATTAATGGATCGAATTCCAGACGCTTTAATCTTTGAGTTAAGAAAAGCAGGAAAGATTGTTGTCGACTTAACTATCAAGAACTTAGCAATGAGTACTGCAATGAGTATCTATCATACTCGTAATAATAGCGAAACTCAAAGTTTTAAATCTGATAGAATTAAAAATAGATGTATAGAACTTCTGAAATTATTAGAGTCAAGTCTAGTAAAGATTTTATTAGAAAGTTTATTAGAAGGGACTATAGATGGAGAAGGCGATTATAAAGATTTTTTAAATCGATGGAATTACGATAAAGAACAAAAAGCAGCAATAGAAAGAAGCATCTACAAAGTTTCCAATAAATAAAAAAGGAGCCTTGAAAGGCTCCTTTTTTATTTATGATTTAGTCTTTTTTCAGTCTCTTCTTCCACCACCTTGAAGAGCAATCATTAAACGAAGAATAAAAACAAATAAATTTATATAGGTCAAATACATCCCTAATGCACCTGCTAAATATTGCTCATCATTATATCTACGAGGCATTGTATAGAAATCAACAAAAGATAAACAAACAAACAAAACAGTTCCAAAACCTGCAATCATCAATTCAAAAGCAGATCCTCCAAACATTCCTGGAACAAATAATCCTCCCAAAATCTGAACAAACATTGCAATGATTAAACCAATTAATCCAAGTCCAACAACATTTTGAAGTGCTTGGCCAACGCTATCACTCATTCGACTTCCAACATTTGAAGCAATTACAAATGTAATTCCTGTTGCAAAAGCTGCTGTTCCAACAGAACCTATCCCTACGGTACCTATAGCAAGAGCAATTATTCCACTAAGAGTGAAACCAGTCAAAAGGCTAAATGCTGTCAAAAGTGGAAGAGCTTTACTGTTATTGGCATTATTAGCAGCACTTGAAGCCATAAAAAACAAAACAAGTTCTGCTATAAAAGCCACAAAAAATAATGGCTGAAATAGGGCTGGGTTAGATGCCATGAGCGACAATCCTGCAATAACCCCTAAAGCCGTTACAACCATTCCTCCTCCTACATAGGGAAGAGCTTTATTGACTACATTTGGACCAACAAGAGAACTAGATTGAGCCTCTTTGATGGCTTGTTGAAAATTGCTACTAGCTGGCATAGCTCACCAGATAATTTAGTTATACACTCTGGCACCAAAAACTAATTACTGCAAAAATTGTTAGTTCGGATCTCCCTATAATTTTTTCTTATCTAATTTTTCATAAGCATCAACTACCTTTTGGACTAATTGGTGTCTAACTACATCAGAAGATGTCAACCGACATACAGCAATACCTTCAACCCTCTCAAGGACTTGGGAAGCTTCAACTAATCCACTCATCTCTCTAGACGGCAAATCTATTTGTGTTACATCACCTGTAACGACCATTCTGGATCTTTCTCCAAGTCTTGTTAAAACCATTCGCATTTGAGCAGAAGTTGTATTTTGAGCCTCATCAAGAATTACAAATGCATCTTCCAGTGTTCTCCCTCTCATATAAGCAAGAGGAGCAATTTCGATAACATTTTTTTCTAACAATGATGTTGTTTTTTCAAATCCCAATAAAGAATGAAGCGCATCATATAAAGGTCTCAAATATGGATCAACTTTTTGCTGCAAGTCGCCAGGCAAAAAACCAAGCCTTTCTCCAGCTTCTACTGCTGGACGAGTAAGAATTATTCTTTCAATTTTTCTTTCCATTAACATTCTTACTGCGAGAACTGTTGCCAAAAAAGTTTTCCCTGTCCCAGCCGGTCCCAAGGCAAAAGTGAGATCATTCTTCTCCATAGCTTCTACATATGTTTTTTGCCTTAAAGTTCTAGGCCTTAATAAATTTCCTTTTTGACTCTTCGCAAGAACTTGCTTCCCTAATTCAGCATGAGCCTCTTTCCTTCCTGTATCTAAAGAAGTTAGGGCAGCCTGTAAATCAACAGAAGAAATTAGCTCACCTTCTTGCCAAATAGGTCTCATCAATTCAACTAAGGCTGCAGCCCTTTCCATTTGAGATAATCGTCCACTTATTTCTAATTGCAAGCCTCTTAAAACAAGTGATGCTCCAGTTAGTGCTTCAACTTTATGAAGAGTGCTTTGCCCTGCACCAGATAAAGCTGTTGCAGCATTGGAATTTGGCAAATCGATTAAGAAGCGACCTAATCTGGTTGCTTCAGTCATAGATATTTATAAGCTTATTTGGATTCAGTTGATACTTCTTCTGAAGTATCTTTTGTTGATTCAGAAATAGTTTCTGAACTCTTTTTATCTTTAGCTTTTCTCTCTTTTTCTTGTTTTAGTTTTCCCACAACTTCGGCTGGTCGAACCTTCTTTTCTAATAATCCACCCTTTTCTAAAAGAGTTCTAACTGCATCTGTAGGCTGTGCACCTTGTCCAAGACGAACTCTCAAAGCCTCAGTATCAAGTCTGGTTTCCTTAGTCCTAGGGTTGTAGAAGCCCAATTCCTGAAGTGGGCGGCCATCTCTACGAGAAGTGCTGTTACAGGCAACTAGTCGGAAGCTTGCTTCACGCTTTTTACCGAACCGCTTCAGGCGGAGCTTGATCATCGTCTCTCGACTTAATTAAAGGTGGGAACTTGGCAAAAAGTTCTAAATAGAACTCACCAATTCCCTACATTAGCTTGTTGAGTGCTCAAAGATCTCCAAATCCTTTTTTTTTCTTATAGGGACGCTGTCTTCGTGGCTTAGAAACACCTGAACCTTGGCTACTATTTCTTCCTTGAAATTGATTATTTCCCATTGATGGCATTGAGCCTGCTCCTCCTAACCCTGGGAATCCTCCAGGCATACCAGGGAATCCTTCTCCATTAGACATTTGTTTCATCAACCCTCTCATTCTTTGAAAATCAGCCAAAACCTTATCGACAGAAGCACTGTCATGGCCACTACCAATTGCGATTCTTCTTCTTCGAGAAGGTTGTGCTGATAACAATTCTGGTTGACATCTTTCAGCAGGAGTCATTGAACCAATCATTGCTTCTATTCGTTTAAGTTGATCTTCTCCACTTTTGATCATTCCATCATCAATTTTATTCATTCCTGGAATCATTTTGATAAGCCCACCCAAAGAACCCATTCTTTTAATCATTCTCATTTGTTTAACAAAGTCAGAGAAATCAAATGTTGCTTCCTGAAGTTTTCTCTGCATAATCTCTGCATCAGCTATTTCAACTTCTTTTTGAGCTTTTTCTACAAGTGTCAACACATCTCCCATTCCAAGAATGCGACTAGCCATTCTTTCAGGATGAAAGGGTTGTAGTGCTTCCACCTTTTCACCTGTTCCAATAAATTTAATTGGCTTCCCGCTAACTTTTCTTATAGATAAAGCTGCTCCCCCTCTAGAGTCTCCATCGAGCTTGGTTAACACAGCTCCAGTAATTCCAACCTTTTCATGGAAACTTCTTGTCAGGTCAGCAGCCTCTTGACCAATCATTGAATCCACGACTAATAAAACCTCATCAGGGTCAACAGCTGAACGAA
>QCJQ01000020.1 GCA_003215935.1 Prochlorococcus sp. AG-409-D09 | reverse complement strand
CAAGGCATTCAGGTAAAGTATCTTTTTCAGCAATTAAGCTGTGATATCTAGTTGCAACTAGTGGATTCGGTAAACACGCAAACACTCCTTCTCCTTTATGTAAAATTTGAGAAGTTTTGCCATGCATTAGTTCCTTCGCTTTAACGATCTTTCCTCCAAAAGCTTGAGCTATTGCTTGATGTCCCAAACAGACTCCCAATATTGGGATCGTTTCTGAACATTGATCCAAAATTTCCATGCATACACCAGATTGATCTGGATTTCCTGGCCCTGGTGATAAAAGAATAGCCTTTGGAGCAATATCTTTAATTTCTGCAATTGTAATCGCATCATTTCGTTCCACCCTCAAATTAGAGGCGATCGGATAATGTTCAGTCAATTCGCCCAAATATTGAACAAGGTTGAAAGTGAAGCTGTCGTAGTTGTCTATAACAAGAAGCATTGGCACAGAGAATTAGAATCCTATTCGAAGCAAAAATGGTGGAAGCAAAATAAAACAAGCCACAAAGAGAGAACACAAAGCAGCAATTAAAACAGCACCTGCAGAAGAATCTTTTGCAATTCCTGCTAATGGATGATATCTCCGACCAATAGTAAGATCTACAACTGCTTCAATTGCAGTATTTATTAATTCAAGCACTATTACTCCTGAAATAGTTAAAACAAGTATCGCTAACTGAGTAAAGGTAATTTTCAACCACAATCCAATTAATAAAGTAAAAAATCCTACAACAAAATGAATACGGAAATTACGTTGCGTTTTCAAGGAGTAAAAAATTCCTTGAAATGCATAACGCAAACTAGACGGAAAATCTTTAGCTATTTGCCACGAACCCCTTAGAGAAGACCGTTTCGAATGATCAACAATATTAGTAAAGTTTTTTTGCTTTGATTTAACAGTATTCCAATTCATAAAAACAATGATTTCACACAAACCCTTTTAAAGATTATCGTTCATCTTGAGAAGATGCTCTTGAAGGATTAATATCTCATTAAGACTCTCTTCATCAGAATGCTCCCATCCTAAAAGATGTAAAAATCCATGACTAACAAGCCAGCGCAGTTCTGTAACCAAGTCATTGCCATAATCATTTGCCTGTCTTAGAGCAGTTGTTACAGATACAAATATGTCACCTAATTCAATGCATTCTGAAAAGAAGTAAGGTTTTCGAAAATCAATCATAGGGAAAGAAAGTACATCCGTTGACTCTGGTGTATCGCGCCATTTTTGATTAAGTTCTTTGATTTTCAAGTCATCAATAAATTCAAGTCCCAAACTAAAGTTAGATGCTTTTCTAATAACCTCAGGACATCTCATTTCATTTTGATTACGAATAAACGACAACCATAGGTTTATGTCTTTTGACCATACTTGAGAATTGATTAAACGACTCTTGAAATCTACTAAGCCCGTTTGATTAACTAAATCATCTGAAAAGCCATTAAAAACCAAATCAATTTCAACTAATTCGGAATTCATAACATCTTCGCCTTTGCTCATGAAACTAAATTAAGGCATATGAGGTCGTCCTATCCACGCAAGCACAAGAATAAATCCAACAAAACCAAAAGCTGTCAAACCAAGATGAGTCAAACTTTGCCCACCTTTACGAACCATATTCCTCATAGCAAGTTTAATAAAACTTGGAGGAGGAGCTGTTTTTGTGTTATTTGAAATTTGAGAAATCTTTTTTGAATTATCTTTTACTTTAATCATCAACCTCTAAAACTGGGGTATCTATTCCTTTCCTTAAGAGAGTTTGAATAAACAAATCTAAATCTCCATTCATAACAGACTCAACATCTGTAGTTTCTTGAGATGTCCTTAAATCCTTAACCATTTGGTAAGGATGAAAAACATAGTTTCTTATTTGATTGCCCCATGCTGCTTCAACAATATCTCCTCTAATATCAGCAATCTCTGCGGCTCTTTGTTCTTGAGCAATAACCATTAATTTAGCTTTCAATAAAATCATAGCCTTTTCTTTATTCTGCAATTGAGAACGTTCTTGAGTACATCTAACTGCTAATCCAGTAGGCACATGGAGTATTCGCACAGCAGTTTCAACCTTATTTACATTTTGACCTCCTGCTCCACCTGACCTACTAGTAGTAATTTCTAAATCTTTATCAGGTATATCCAACTCAACTTCTTCTTCAAGTTTTGGCATGACTTCAACTCCTGCAAAACTTGTTTGGCGCTTGCCGTTTGCATTAAAAGGTGAAATCCTAACTAAACGATGAGTTCCTTTCTCATTTTGCAAATAACCATAAGCATATCTACCTTCTATCTCAATTGTTGCACTTTTTATCCCTGCCTCTTCGCCATCTGAAATCTCATTAATAGTCACTTTCATTTCATGATCCTCAGCCCAACGGGTATACATTCGCAAAAGCATTTGTGCCCAATCTTGGGCATCAGTTCCTCCAGCTCCTGCATTAATAGACAAAACCGCACCCTCTTTATCATAAATACCACTTAAAAGACGTTCTAATTCCCAACGATCAAGAGTATTCTTTAAATCTTCTAAGCCTTGTCTTGCTTCATCAATTAGATCATCATCTGCTTCTAATTCATACAATTCCAAGGATGCCTGAGCATCACCCATAATTTTATCCCATCTAAATAATTGATCTAGTTGAGCTTTTACTTCATCAAGCTGACGCATCTGCTTCTGAGCAGTTTGTTGGTTTGTCCAAAAATTAGGCTGAGAAGCTATTTGCTCTAAATCCTTTTGACGAGCTTTCAAAGCTGGAACGTCAAAGACAATCTTGAGCATTTCTCAGACGTTTTGTGAGAATAGAAAGATCTCTCTTAAAATCTGTTAGGTCTTGCAATTGTCATAATTAAATACATACATACAAAACTATCAGTGAATACAACTTTAATAAAATCAATATCCATACATTCAATCAAAATGAAAAAAGTTGAAATTTACACATGGCGATTTTGCCCTTTTTGCATACGCGCAAAATCACTTTTAGATCAAAAGAAAATAAAGTATATTGAATATCCGATTGATGGCGACGAAGAAGCGAGATCAAATATGAGAGTCAGAGCAAATGGTCGTAATACTGTTCCTCAGATTTTTATCAATGATCAAAGCATAGGAGGTTGTGATGAACTGTATGAAATGGATCAAAATCAAGGGTTAGATAAGATTCTTCAGAAGTAGGAATGATTGTATGAAACAACTTTTTGTATTAGATCCAATAGAAAACATTAATCCAGCAAAGGATTCTTCTGCAGCATTAATGCAAGCAGCATTTCGTGCATCTATAGAAGTTTGGATATGCACGCCATCAGATTTGCAAGCCAGAGGGAACAAAGCATGGGTAGTTTCTCACTCAGTCATACCTGAGCCTTGGATTTCTATCAATGAAACAGAAAGTTTGCCATTATCAGAATTCAACTGTATATGGATGAGAAAAGACCCACCAGTTGATGAGGCCTTCCTCTATGCAACACATTTGCTAGAAGTTGCTGAAAGAGATGGGGTAGTTGTACTCAATAAACCAGCTTCACTGCGGGCATGGAATGAAAAACTTGGAGCACTTAGATTTAGTCAATTAATGGCTCCAACACTTGTTGCAAGTAGAGTTGCAGAACTTGCAAAATTTGCTCGAGAACAAGGAGAAGTTGTTTTGAAACCACTTGGTGGTAAAGGTGGTCAAGGTGTTGTAAGAGTAGCGAAGGAAGCACCTGGTTTAGAAGCGCTACTAGAATTACTGACTTGTCAAGAACACTTACCTGTCATGATGCAACGATTCCTCCCTGAAGTAGTCGATGGTGACAAGAGGATTCTTCTTGTTAATGGAAATCCACTAGGTGCAATAAATCGAAGACCTAAGCGTGGAGATTTTCGTAGTAATCTTGCATTAGGTGGCTCTCCAGAAAAAACTCAACTTTCGCAACGCGAAGAAGATATATGTAATCTACTTGGACCTGAGCTAAAAAAAGAAGGTCTATTTTTTGTTGGAATAGATGTTATTGGAGGAATGCTAAGTGAAATCAATGTGACTAGTCCTACAGGTATACGAGAAGTAGAAAAACTAATGTCCATTCCTTTAGCTGATCAAATTATTGAATGTCTACTAAATGAATTAGGTTGAAAATCTTCTTGAGAATTAAAATGATTCAGAAAAATATCAAATTTCAATTGAACTTCCTCTAATTCACCTTCTAATGTTGAACCTTTAACTAATCCTGAACCTGCTATCAAATCTAAATTTTCTCCATCCAAATACCCACAACGAATTGCCACTCTAAAGTCAGCATTTTGATTTAAATCAATCCAGCCAATAGGTGCTGCATATGCTCCACGTTCAAACATCTCAAGAGCCTTTATCCAATTCATTGCTTCCCTAAGAGGAAGACCTGCTACAGCTGGAGTAGGATGCAATGCATTGACAATTAGTAAAGGTGGTATGGATTTTAAAAATGCATAAATTGGAGTATGCAAGTGAATTAAATGCCCTTGTCTAATTAACTTTGGTCGTTTATTACGATATGGTTCTACACCTAGTTTACGTAACTGTTTCATAATTGAATTTACAACATATTCATGCTCCCTAAGATCTTTATTTGATTTTAATAAATTAGAGCCATTATCATTTCTTAAAGCTGTTCCAGCCAATGCATCAGTTCTTAATTGACCTTGATGGAGATCAACTAATCTTTCAGGAGAGGCTCCGAAAAAAGATTGGTTACTATTAGTCTCCCATAGAAATCTACAACTAGATGTATGCTGACTACGTAGTCTAGATAAGAAGCTCAAAGGATCAATCTTTGTATCTACATGGATAGATTGACGTGCGGCAAGTACTAATTTATCCAAATCACCTGTTCTAATAAGGTTTAAACCTTTTAACAATGAAGATTGATAGGAATGCTTCCACTCCTGAGAAATAGAACCAATAGAATATATAATCGGATCTTTACCGAGAACACGATTTTTTTGATGAACTAATCTTTCATACATCAACCAAAGATGTTCTATCGTTTCTCTAACATTTGACTCTTGAGTAATAACCTGATTGAAACGTAACCAGGCCAATCGTCCTTTAGAAGATAATTGCCATTTAGGCAAAACCGCATGTACTGAAAATGCCTCATTATCATTATTTTTATTAGATTTATTATGATCAAAGAAGGAAAAAGAGAACAGAACCCTAGGCAAGGCAAATTCAGGTGCTTCTACAGAAACATCTATAAGTTGCTCAAAAATTTCATCAGTGAATTTTTGAGCAAGCGGAAATCTCCTTGGCCCACTTAAACGAAGATGTTGACACTCTCCTGCTGCAGCTATTGATAAATCTGGCGATAGATCCCAAAGAAATTTAAATTTATGATCTTCTCCAATTATTTGCAGTTGGGTTAATGGATCAAGATCATTAATAGGCAAAGCCAAACTTAAAATACACTCATCACAAATTCTCTCTTCCCATGATCGAACTGAAGAGATCAAAAGCTGAGAAAAAGAGAGGCCTTTATTCATGAATAATTAAAACCCAAATAAAAATCCTTAACCAATGTATAAACCGTTACCTAGGCTAAAGGTAGAAATTTCCTTTTGAAAAACTAAAGCTAGCGCATCCGTGAATTCTTCAAAATCTGAAAAAATGCAACTTTGGCAAGCTGCAATCAAGTGGCCTTTATATTCAGTAGCAATCATGCCAGTACTTTTGGCAACAGGTTGGAGGTTTGGGATTGGAGAAGCAATTCGATTAGATCAATTAATAGGGTTCCTTGTTGCCTCAATATTGCTTCTTTTATGGGAAAATCTAACTAATGACCTTTTTGATGATCAAACAGGCATAGACAAATTCAAACTACATTCAGTTGTAAAGCTCTTAGGTAATAAAAAACTTGTCGAATATTTAGCCTATTTATCACTGGGTCTAGCTTTAATCATAATTGTAATACTTGCCAGTAGAAGCAGCAGCATAGTTATTTTTTTAGTTTTATCCTGCTGTGTCCTTGGCTACATATACCAAGGACCTCCATTCAGGCTGGGATATCAAGGATTGGGAGAGCCATTATGCTGGATAGCTTTTGGACCTTTAGCGACAGCAGCTTCTCTAATAGTAATTGCACCTTTAGACAGCTATCCAATGAATCAAATTCCTTGGTTAACTGCTATTGAACTTGGCACAGGACCAGCTTTAGCAACAACTCTGGTCCTTTTCTGTTCACATTTTCACCAAGTAAATCAAGATGCCGCGAGTGGGAAAAAATCTCCATTAGTTCGCCTGGGAACAAGAACGTCAGCTTCACTTATTCCATGGATAATAAGTATTACTATCGTGGTTGAATGCGTACCAATAATTCAAGGGAAATGGCCCATTACCGCTCTTCTCGGGATTATTTTAGGTTTACCACCAGCTATGAACCTTATACATTTACTAAACAAACACCATAATGAGCCTGCATTAATTAGAAACAGCAAGTTTTTGGCTTTAAAGTTTCAGGCCTTAAATGGACTTGGTCTCAGTTTCGGATTAGCACTTGCATCTTTTCCCTGGCTCAATTCTATTTATAAAATATATTTATGAATCTGATTATCAATGTTAAGCCATTTTCATTCGAATTAATTAGACCATTAAAAACATCAAAAAGAATACTTACAAAAAAAAATGGATGGTTAATTCATATCCAAAATCCTTTTGGAGAAGAGGGATGGGGAGAAATATCTCCTTTAAATTCTGATGAACTTAAAGAATGCAAAAATATCTTAAGAATAATTGGACCTAAACCTAGACGTGATTTCATTGAAAAAGAAATAAAAAATTGGCCTGGATCAGTTGGTTTTGGCATTGGTTCTGCTTTAGCTGAAATGGATGGCCTTATTGGCACAAATAGTAAAGTAAAGTGGTTAACTGCTCCGGCTTCATCATTTCTCTTGCCTACAGATTCAACCATAATAAAAACAATTGATTCTCTAGTAGAAAATCATCATAAATCTATCAATCCGATAACTTTCAAAGTTAAAGTAGCCAATCAATCAACGGATGAAGATAAAAGTATGATTAACCTCATAAGAGATCATCTCCCCAGTAATTCACGTCTACGAATCGATGCAAATGGAGGTTGGAATCGCAAACAAGCTAATCATTGGGCATCTCATTTAGCTAATGAAAATCGTTTAGAATGGATTGAACAACCTTTAGCTCCTCATGATATAGATGGTCTCATCAAATTGTCTAAACAAATCCCTGTAGCAATAGATGAATCACTCTTGTTGAATAAATCGTTACGAAAGGAATGGAGAAGTTGGCAAATTCGGAGACCAGCATTAGAGGGAGATCCAAGAATATTACTAAAGGAATTTGAGCAAAAAAATAATTTTAAAGTTATAACTACTTGCTTTGAAACTGGTATTGGAAAAAGATGGATAGAACATTTAGCAGCTTTACAGCAAAATAATGAAATAAAAACGGCACCTGGATTAGCACCTGGGTGGTGTCCGACAGGACCACTATTCAGTAATAATCCTTCTATAGTTTGGTCAGCAGCATGAGTAAAGTAGTTTTACTTGAATGCAAGACAAAAACAAATCAACACACTGCGCAAAAAATTATTAAGGCCCTAAAAAATAATTATTGGATACAGCTAGTTCCGAACCAAAATTTTCAACCAACTATTCCAATACATTTAAGTCCCAAAGGACCTGGATTTATTCTGTTGAGTAGTGGCACTACTGCAGCACCTCATATATGCCTTCATCATTGTAGTAATTTAGATCAATCAGCATTAGAGACTGGTAAATGGCTACAGGAGCAAGATATTAACCCCAAGAATTGTATTTATATAAACCCTCTACCTTTGAATCATATAAGTGGACTTATGGCTTGGTGGCGCAGTCTTTATTGGGAATCAATTCATCTATGGATTTCACCTGATTTAATGAAAGATCCAAACAACCTTGAAAAACACTGTCAAAAATTCTTTAAAGATCATAGTTACAAGTTTTTGGCATCGCTAGTGCCAACTCAACTGAAACGCCTACTCGATTCTCCTACAGGTGAAAAATGGCTTAAATCTCTTGATCTAATCTGGGTAGGAGGTGCCCCATTATCAGAGGGAATCGCCGCAAAAGCAAGAGAAAAAGGTATTCGTCTAGCACCTTGTTACGGAGCTACAGAGACCACTGCAATGATCGCATCACAAACACCTGATAAGTTCCTTCAAGGCTCTGGAAGTGTCGGACCAACATTCAAAGGAATAGACTGCAAAGTTGATAGTAATGGAATTCTTCATATCCATACCAAAAGAATCGCCACTGCTTATCTAAAAAACAATAAATTAGAAAAATTGACAGATGAACAAGGATGGTGGAAGTCAAATGATATAGCAGAGATAAATGATAGCAATGGAATTCTAGAATTAAATATTTTAGGTAGATCAGACAAAGCAATTATTACCGGTGGGGAAAAAATTTATCCCGATAAAATACAGAATGAAATAATGAATATTATAGAGGACAATAAATTACCTATTTGTAAAATCATAATAACCTCTAGAGAAGATATAGAATGGGGAGAACGTTTAATTGCAATAGTCAATTTTCCCAAAGAAGTCAATATAAAACATGCAAAGAAAATAATTCTAGAGCTGAAAACACTTATAAAAAAATCACCCCCTGAATCTCAACCAAAAGACTGGTACTATATTGAGACATTATCATTTAACAACTCAAATAAGAAAATCAAAATACCTGATTGGGAAGAATTAATAAAAATCATTTAGTATAATGTGGATCCAATCGAAGTTGTCAATCAATAGATGCTATTACTCCATCTATCGAAGAGGCTTCTAACCATCGATCAATTCCTTCAGGCAATATGCACCTTTGATTTGTTTCGGCTTTAATAGATAAATGACGAAGTAAAGCTTTAGCAACAAAAGATTCTTTTTTTTTAAATTCAAATACAACTTGAAAGCTACCAGGATTAATACGTTTAGGGATTAATTCAATATCTAGATTGTCGCCTGTTTTAATAGGTGATCTATAATCTGCTTCGCAATGAATGATTGGTAAAGCAATAGGTGGATTATCTTTATAATTAATAGCTTTTGGGAAAACATCAGAGCTTAAAATGCCATATTTTTCCAGACTTTCCTCCCAAGCTTCATGAGACCACCGAAATAATTGATAAAAATGAATAACTCCTGCAGGATCAGTATCACCAAAACGAACAGACCTATTCAAGCAAAGCCAAGATGACGGGTGCATTTTTATCAAAGATTCTTAGCGATCAACAGATCCCATAATCACATCTATAGATCCTAGAATAGCCATAATGTCAGCAACTTTTGCTCCCTTAAGTATATGAGGAAGTATTTGTAAGTTATTTAAATCTGCGGCACGAATTTTAAATCTCCAAGGTGTTACATCATTATTTCCCTGAATAAAAACTCCTATTTCACCTTTTCCAGATTCTAAACGTGTATACAATTCACCATTTGGAATTTTAAAAGTTGGCGCAACTTTTTTTGCTACATATTGATAATCAAAACCTGCATAAGAACTACCTTTACCATCCGCCATTTTTTGTGCTTCTAAATTTTCAGTAGGACCCCCTGGAATCATCTCACAAGCTTGAGACAATATTTTTAATGATTGTCGCATTTCTTCTATTCTAACTCGATAGCGTGCATAACAATCACCTTCTTTTTCATAGGCAATCTTCCAATCAAAATCGTCATAACATTCATAATGGTCAACTTTTCGCAAATCCCATTCAACACCGGAAGCTCTAAGCATTGGCCCGGAAAGACTCCAATTAATAGCCTGATCTTTTCCTATAGTTCCTAATCCTTCAATACGTCTACGAAAAATTGGATTATTTGTTATCAGTTTTTCATATTCATCTATTTTAGGTCCAAACCAATCACAGAAATCTTTACATTTTTCCAGCCATCCCCATGGCAAATCACATGCAACTCCCCCAATTCGGAAATAATTATTATTTATTAGTCTTTGTCCAGTCGCGGCTTCCCACAAATCATATATCATTTCCCTTTCTCTAAAAATATAAAAGAAAGGCGTTTGCGCCCCTACATCAGCTAAAAAAGGTCCTAACCAAAGTAAATGATTAGCAATGCGATTTAATTCAAGCATTAAAACTCGAATATAACTTGCACGCTTAGGGATAGAAATATTAGCTAATCTCTCTGGAGCATTAACCACAATTGCTTCATAAAACATTCCTGCCGCATAGTCCATTCGACTGACATATGGAACAAACATCACATTTGTTCGATTTTCAGCAATTTTCTCCATTCCTCTATGCAAGTAACCTATTACTGGCTCACAATCGACTACATCCTCTCCATCAAGTGTCACCACTAAACGCAATACTCCATGCATAGAAGGATGATGAGGGCCAAAATTGACCACCATTGGTTCTGTGCGGGTTTCAAGTTGCGTCATGGGATCATAATTATTTAATAGATGAATAATTAGATATTAGGGAGGACTCATGAAAGAAGAGTGCAGTCTTAACGCTTCAAACTTCGAACACCTGCCTGTTTTAGCAAAAGAAGTCCTTAATTCAATCAATACGTTACCTAAAGAAGTTCTGAATAAAGGATTAATGATTGATGCAACACTCGGAAGAGGTGGCCATTCATATCTCGTATTAAACACAAATCCAACACTCCGTCTCATAGGAATAGATCAAGATCCTCAGGCGAAGGAAGCTGCTACTAGTAATTTAATTACCTTTAAATCAAGAACAACAATTCACACAACAAACTTTGCGGACTTCATTCCTCAGGAAAAAGCTCAAATCGTTCTGGCTGATTTAGGGGTTAGCAGCCCTCAACTGGATAAAGCTTCTAGAGGTTTTAGCTTTCGGTTGAATGGTCCAATTGACATGAGAATGAATCCTAACGTCGGCAAACCAGCTTCTGAATTAATTGCAGAACTAAAAGAAGAAGATTTGGCAAATATAATTTACAACTATGGAGAAGAAAAATTCTCAAGAAAAATAGCACGCAAAATTAAAAATGATTTAGCTCAATATGGTTCTTATGAAGGGACCTCTGCTTTGGCTTATTCAATAGCTGGTTGTTATCCACCAAAGAAAAGATATGGTCGGATTCATCCTGCAACAAAAACATTCCAAGCCTTAAGAATTGCTGTAAATAAAGAGTTAGATGCGCTAGATGCACTTTTAGCTAAATCTCCAGATTGGCTAAAAAAAGGCGGTTTATTAATGATAATAAGTTTTCATTCTCTGGAAGATAGAAAAGTCAAAAAAGCATTTATAAATGATGAGCGTTTAGAAAGAATTACAAGGAAACCAATTATAAGTACTCCTAATGAAATATCAATAAATCCTAGAAGTAGAAGTGCAAAATTAAGAATTAGTAGAAAAATCTAATATTGAAAATTATTCTCTTAATTTGTTAACAACTCGCGAGATATGTTCTATAGCTGTTGCAACTTCTTTACTAGTAGTAAATCTTCCAAGACTCAACCTTAAAGAAGCTGAAGCCTCTTTAAGGTTGAGTCCCAAGGCCAACAAAACATGAGACGGAGAACCTTGACTACATGCAGAGCCACTACTACAAGAAATAAGGCTTTTCAATTCTCTATGCAACCGATTCCCTTGAACTCCATGAATAGTAATGTTTAAATTATGAGGGAGCCGATGATTGAAGGAGCCATTTAAGGAAATATTTTCAAGATTATTTGTCAACCCACACCAAAATTGATCACGAAGATTTTTTAAATATAGATTTCTAATTTCTTGATCTTGACATGCTAGTTCAGCAGCTTTAGCCATTCCAACTGCTAAAGGAACAGGTATTGTTCCTGGCCGAAGTCCAAATTCTTGTCCACCTCCCCATTGCAATGGCTGCAAGGGAATATGATCCTTGATAATTAATGCTCCTATACCTTTTGGACCATACATTTTATGTGCACTAATACTCATTAGATCTAATCCAAGAGTATGAGGGTTTAAGGGAACACATCCAAAAGCTTGGGCAGCATCACTATGAAGAAGAACACCTCGATCTCTACATAGTTGTGCAATTAAAGATAAGGGTTGAATGACACCTATTTCATTATTAGCAAGCATAATACTTGCTAAAAAAGTATTATGCTGAAAAGCATCATTCAATCTCTCAAGAGACAATAACCCATCAGGATTAGGCCCTAATTCAGTAACTTGAAATCCTTCTCGTCTTAGCTGCCTCAATGGATCTAAAACAGCATGGTGTTCAGTTGATAAAGTTATAATGTGACCAGGCTCACCTTTCTCATACGCTTTGGCTCGTGCATAGCCTAACAGAGCTAAGTTGTTGGCCTCTGTAGCACCACTAGTAAAAACAACATGTTTTGGTTGGACATTTAAACAATTAGAGATTTTATCTCTAGCGAGTCCAATTGCAGCAGAAGCATGGATGCCAAGAAGGTTTTGCCGACTAGAAGGGTTTCCCCAGGATTCGTCCCAATAAGGACGCATTACTTCTACAACCTCGTTCAAGCAAGGTGTTGTTGATTGATAATCAAAATTAAGAGGGGTAGATTGCATTAATGAAATGAGAAAAGTATTCCAATCAGGAATATCCTTAAAGCAATTCTATTTAGATTTTCTAAAAATCTAATTTTTGCATTTATGAGTGAATCTCAAACATCATCATCTAACACAGAGCTTCTAACTCAACCTAGACTTTTGCTCGTTGACGATGAACCAGGTATTCGTACCGCAGTACAAACTTATCTACAAGATGAAGGATTTGAAGTTACAACAGCAATAGATGGAGAAGAAGGATGGGAAAAAGCTCAGCAACTCATGCCCGATGTAATCATTAGCGATGTAATGATGCCTAGATGCGACGGATACGCTCTTTTAAAACGAGTAAGAGAAGATGAAAGATTGGGTGGAACGCCTGTAATATTTCTCACCGCCAAAGGAATGACTGTAGACAGAACCCAAGGTTATCAAGCCGGTGTAGATGACTACATACCAAAACCTTTTGATCCCGATGAATTAGTAGCAAGAGTAAGGAATGTTGTAAAGAGACAAGAACGATTATTAGCAGAGGCAGCAAAATTTGCAGATGCAGATGTTGGACAAATGGCTAAGCAAATTACTGAAATAAAATCAATGCTTACCCATGGTGATCAAAATAAATCCAATTCAAAGAATGATTTACCAAATTTCACTCCTCGCGAAGCAAGCGTATTGCAACTAGTAGCTGAAGGATTAATGAATAAAGAAATTGCTCGTCAATTAGAAACTTCGATTCGTAATGTCGAAAAATATGTGAGTAGACTTTTTATCAAAACAGGAACATCAAGCAGAACTGAACTAGTGCGTTATGCACTAGAAAATAACTTAGTAACTTGACAAAAATTTCCAAGAGAAAAGTCTTTTGTCATGTCTAACTAATATCAATTACGGTGAAATTCAATTAGTTTAGAAAAATAAAATGGAGCTTGATTTAACTTACTTCTATATACATTAAATCCACTTTCTTCTGCAGCTTTTATAATTCCACTCTCTTTAAGAGTATATGCCCGTGTAGTTTTACTTGGGCCTGGGAAAAACTGGCCAATCCTTTTCAATAAAGCTAAAGCTGGTGTAAATGGTGCAAAACTAACTATTAATCTCTGTGTCGACAAGCTACACAAATGTCTAACCATATCTTCTGCAGAATCTTGAGGATAATGAATAAAAACGTCTAGACATATCACAGTATGAAATGATCCACTTAAACTTTCCAAGTCTAAAGTTTTGCATTCAAATTTATTATTTTTTATACCTATACTTTTAGCTCTTTTAATAGTCTCTTTAACCATAGCTTCAGATATATCACTAGCAAATATAGATCCTGCACCCATCTGAGCTAATGGAATAGTCAAACTACCTACTCCACATCCTGCATCACAAAAACTAATATTTTCCAATGAATCATCTTGATTTAGCCAAGAAAGAACATCATCTACAGTTTTCTGGTGACCTATTCGAATATTTCTTTGGACATTATTAACATCATTACTTTCACTATAAATTCGATTCCATCTATCAAAGCCTGTACCATTAAAATAATTTGTTACTTCTTTCTTGTCATCTTTTTGTGAGATTTCAATTGTCTTTTTTTGAGGCTGCAAATCATTCATGACTAAAGTAAAAAAGTAGTAGAGAGCAACAAATACCCTATACCAATACAAAATAAGTTAATCTAACTATATAGGATTACCTCCAAGAAAGCATTAGTAAGAATTCGTCAAGAAGTAAGTTTCAACATACATATACACACAAATTTCTATACCCAAAATTATAGTTTCCTCCAAATTGATGACTGAAAATCCCAAGTTGTTGAATAATTTGAAACTTAAAGAACAAATGAGAGAAAGAGAGTAGCAATTTCATCATAATCAATCAATACATTTTTGATGAGTTCTCTTTAATGCGCAAGAATACAATTTATAAGCCATTATTAATAGTGAAACCACTTTATTTTCCTGGAGGTCAGACAATATGGAACTAGCACCATTAGTAGCTGTGGTAATGGGGAGTGATTCAGATTTAAAAACATTGCAGCCAGGCATAAAAATTCTCAAGGAATTTGGAATTGAAGTTGAGACCCGAATACTTTCAGCTCACCGAACACCTCTCGAGATGATTGATTTTGCGAAAAAAGCAGAATTAAATGGTTTTCATGTAGTTATTGCTGGCGCTGGAGGAGCAGCACACTTACCTGGAATGATTGCTTCAATTACATCAATCCCCGTCATTGGTGTACCTATTCAAAGCCAAGCCCTCTCAGGCGTTGATTCTATGCATTCAATTCTACAAATGCCACCTGGTATTCCAGTGGCAACAGTTGCAATTGGAGGAGGACTAAATGCAGGTTTATTAGCAGCAAAAATACTTTCTTTATCAAATAAGTCGATAAAAAATAAACTTTCTCAATATTCTCAATCCTTACATAATCAAGTTAGGAATAAAGATACTAAATTAAATCAAATTGGCTCAGATTCTTATTTAAAAGAAATGAATATAAAATAATTGAACAAGCAATCAATTAATTTTTTTCTAAATTAATAATATTTTCATGGGTCAAATAATTAATAATAATTTGCACACATTTATTTAGGTCTTCTTTACCGGTATCAATATTTAATTCAGGTGCTTCCGGTGCTTCATATGGGCTCGAAATACCCGTAAACTCTTTAATATCTCCAGCTCTTGCCTTTGCATAAAGACCTTTAGTGTCTCTTTCTTCACAAATTTGAAGATCAGCAGCACAAAAAATCTCAATAAAATCACCTTCTTTGACTAATTTTCTAGACTTATTTCTATCATTTCGAAAAGGGGAGACAAATGCAGTCAAAACAATAATGCCAGCATCTAAAAATAGTTTCGCAACCTCTCCAATTCTTCTTATATTCTCTTCGCGATCTAAATCAGAGAACCCAAGATCTTTACAAAGTCCATGGCGAATATTATCTCCATCTAAAACATAACTAGCTAAACCAAGCTTAAACAATTCAACGTTTACAGCGTTAGCAAGTGTGCTTTTCCCTGACCCAGATAATCCGGTAAACCAAAGAATTGCACTTTTGTGATTTCTGAGTTTCGATATTGCATCTCGACCAACTGAAGACTGGTGCCAAACTATGTTGGTTGCTTTTGTATTCAAATCTTGCGAAAAGTTTTGAGACATTATTCGTTTTGTTTATACATACATTCTTGCAGAGATCAGACATTACCCTCCAGATTTTTTTGGGGAATACCCTTCTTTTTTTAAAAAATTAATCGTATCAATCACTTGATCTCCTTGCAGTTCAAGAACATCAGATTTAATTGTCCCACCTGTTCCACAAAGAGTTTTCAATTGTTTGAGTAATTTTCTAGCATCAATTTCATCCAGATGTAAGCCCTTAATAACAGTAACCGTTTTCCCTGCTTTTCCTCCTTTGGTAGCTTGAACTCTTACTTTCCAATTTACTTTTAGATCTGAATGCTTAGAAAAAGCATCTCTCTTAAAGGTTTCAACTGAATTATCAAATTCTTTCCAACTTCCTTTACCCATTAATCTAATTATTAATCTCTTAACCATCATCTCTCAAGACAAGTTGACAAGCACAATTCCTTTACAACCAAAAGATAGGGAGCTTTCTAAAAGCTCTAGGCCTACATCACTAGGCCGTTTTGGAAAATACGGTGGCCAATATGTTCCTGAAACTCTTATTCCTGCTCTAGCAGAATTAGAAAAAGCTGCTTCTGATGCATGGAGAGATAAATCATTTATTAAAGAACTAAATGATTTACTAAGACATTATGTCGGGAGAGAAACACCCTTATATCAGGCTGAAAGACTAACTAGCTACTACAAAAAACAAGGAAGCAAGGCAAGAATCTGGCTGAAAAGAGAAGATTTAAATCATACAGGTGCCCACAAAATCAATAACGCCCTTGGTCAAGCATTACTAGCTATTCGAATGGGAAAAAAAAGAATTATTGCCGAAACTGGTGCAGGGCAACATGGGGTTGCGACAGCAACCGTATGCGCGCGTTTTGGACTTGATTGCGTAATTTATATGGGGAAAGAAGATATGCGAAGACAAGCTCTAAATGTTTTCCGGATGGAACTTCTTGGAGCCACTGTCCACCCTGTAACTTCTGGCACTGCAACACTTAAAGATGCAACTAGTGAAGCAATTCGAGATTGGGTTACGAATGTGGAAACAACACATTACATCCTTGGTTCAGTAGCAGGACCTCATCCCTATCCAATGCTTGTAAGAGATTTTCATGCAGTAATTGGTTTGGAAACAAAAAAACAATGTCTAGAAGCTTTTGGAGGGTCCCCTGATGTCTTATTAGCCTGCGTAGGGGGAGGATCTAATGCCATGGGACTATTTCATCCATTTATTGAAAATAAAGAAATAAGATTAATCGGAGTCGAAGCCGCAGGGGATGGCATCTCTACGGGGCATCATGCTGCAACAATTACACAAGGTCGGGATGGAGTTCTTCATGGAGCAATGACACTTCTGCTTCAAGATAAAGATGGGCAAGTCCAAGAAGCTCATTCCATCAGTGCAGGTCTTGACTATCCTGGAGTCGGTCCAGAACACAGTTATTTAAAAGACATAGGTCGTGCTGAATATGTAGCAGTAACTGATGAAGAAGCTCTGAATGCATTGCAATTAGTTAGCAAACTTGAAGGGATTATTCCTGCATTGGAAACAGCACATGCCTTTGCTTGGCTAGAAAAACTTTGTCCGAAAATTAATGAAGATAAAGAAATTATCATTAATTGCTCAGGCAGAGGCGATAAAGATGTAACTACAGTATCTAAAAAAATCGGCAAAGCCTTCTAAGAATTACTTTATCTATTGATCATTCAATATCTAGGTATTGAATGATCAATATTGACACTCCAAGCATCAATTCCTCCTTCTAAATTCCAAACATCTAGATGATCAAATTGATTCATCAACCAACTCGCAAAATTCAAACTTCTTATACCTGCATGGCAAATAACTACTATTTTCCTATCACTCGGTAATAATTCAACTAATGAATCTATCCATTCAGAAGAATTACTTAAAGGTAAATGCAAGACCTTAAAAGAGAAAGGAGCAATAGCCAATTCATTAGCTTCTCGCACATCAATCAATAATGGCTGAACATTTTCCGCATTTAATAAGTGATTCAGCTCAAAAGGAGTTAATAAACCTGGCTCTAAACTTTCAACTTTGTCAGTTTGATTAAACATCAGATAATCTTGATCATTATGATAGAAAATAATTTTAATCGTTCAAGGAGGGAATCATGAAAGGTCGTTACTTTTGGTTCTTCCTAGGAACAGTTATAATTTTCATCTTATTAATAAGCTTAATTAATTGGAAATTAGTAAAAAAAGATGGAGGACAAGATTTAGGTTATGAAGAAATAGTTATTCCTGATAATTCAAAATATATTCCAAAAGATGCAGAACTAACAATTCATTGGGCACTCAGCCAGGATAGTTTAACTGAATATATTAAAAGAAATTCACGCAAAAGAAAATGGAAGGATAAACAATCAGCGATTATTGAATTACGAGATCGTGTTTTTCTTGTTTTTGGAATCGACTATAAAAAAGATTTTGGAGATTCTATAAATAAACAAATTAGTTTGACTCTATTACACAATCAAGAAACAAACAAAACTGATTGGATGATATTTATTAAAGAAATCAAAAATGATGATGAAAGTGACTTTATAGAAACATTCGTAGCAAATAAAAGTAACGAAACCAACAAAACAGAAATAGAAAAGTACAAAGAATCCATCATTCATATTATCAAATATGACTCAACTAATAACAAATCCCAAATTGCATTATCTAGATTAAATAAAAATAATCTTATCGTTTTAGCTTCAAACTCTGAAGTAATCAAGAAAGGTATAGATGCCTCTGAGCAAGAAATTTCAAATCAGATGAATGATGTAAATATAATCGAAGCGAAAGAAAAACTGAAAAAAGCATTTTGTTTAATAATTAGCTCTCCTAATATTCTCAATAATGGATTAACAACTAAAAAGGCAATTAATGAAAAAATATTTATATCTTTAAAAGCAAAAAGAAACAAAATTTTATGGGATGGCTTATTTAAAGCTAAAGATGTTTACGAAGGGCCCTATCTTCCAATTGTTTATAATAAAGAGGCTTCTGAAATGTTAAGTAAAATTGGTGGAAATATCCAAGATTATGCGATCATCAATCAACCTTCGAGAGTTATCAGGATAAATAATAATGACCCTATATCTAGAATTAAGAATATTTTTTTTACAAGTTTATTCAACGAAAGAAATGAATACCTGCCTAGATTAATTATCGAAGAAGAAAATAAATTTGCCATTTTAATTAAAGAGCCAAGTGGCTGGATAATAGGAGTCAAGAAAGATACAGAGGCCTTAAAGAAAATCAATCAAAAGTTAAACGAGCAAGGATACAAAGAATCAACTATTCTTGAAGATTCCCAAGAATTAAGAATATGGGCAAAAGACTACATAATCAATGAAAATAATGAGAAAAAACTTATCCATGAAATAGCTGGGTTATTAAAAAAAGACAAGGAGTATAATTGGTGGGCAGAGAATATAGAAGCAATGAATGAAAAAGAATCTGAAATTAGTCAAACATTTGAGAAATATATAGTTTCAAGAAATACAAAAGATTTTAATCCTCTTTCCCAGAATTTACAATTAAGTCAACCTTCTTCTAAAAAAATAATCAAGGAATGGAGCCTATATCAATTAGCTCAATCTCTTATTGGTAAAGACTTAACGGAATATATTCAAGACCTAGAAGTTAATATTAACGATATTGATGACTTAGGAAATTATACTTTTAAAGGTAATCTAACATTTAAAGAAGACTTGTAAGTACTATCAAATTGCGAGTACTCAGGTGGAATTGGTCTAAAGAAGATTTTTGCTAAAGCTAGGGCAAAATAATATCTATTAATCATTCTCTTCGATTAGTCTATCCTTTCAGGTATTTTAAATAATGAGTTGCAATAGGTAGAAACCATAGAAAAACAACAAGCAACTGACCTGCTATTAAAACCAGGGCTTGAAGGAGTTCCGGTAACACAATCCTCAATATGTGAGATCAATGGAATTAGTGGAGAACTAAATTATCGTGGCTACCCAATTTCCGAACTCGCTTCTAAGAGTAGCTTTTTAGAAACAACTTATTTACTAATTTGGGGAGAGCTGCCGAATGCAAAGCAACTAAAAAACTTTGAGGCAGAAGTCCAAATGCATCGCCGCGTTAGTTTTCGCATACGTGACATGCTGAAATGCTTCCCAGAATCAGGTCACCCCATGGATGCGCTTCAAGCAAGTGCTGCTTCTCTTGGCCTTTTTTATTCTCGTAGAGCTATTGACGACCCTAAATATATTTATGACGCAGTCGTGAGACTTATTGCCAAGATCCCAACTATGGTGGCGGCTTTTGAACAAATCCGAAAAGGTGATGACCCAATTCAACCAAGAGACGACCTTGAATACTCATCAAACTTTCTATATATGCTTACAGAACGAGAACCAGATCCTCTTGCAGCAAGAGTATTAGATCGATGTTTAATACTTCATGCTGAACATAGTCTCAACGCAAGTACATTTAGTGCAAGGGTAACTGCTAGTACTCTTACAGATCCTTATGCTGTTGTTGCATCAGCGGTAGGAACATTAGCAGGACCACTGCATGGGGGGGCTAATGAAGATGTCATTGCAATGCTAGAAAAAATCAAAACACCTGATCAAGCCTCAAAATATTTAAATCAGGCAATCAAGAATAAACAAAAAATCATGGGATTTGGTCATAGAGAATATAGAGTCAAAGACCCTAGAGCTACTCTTTTACAAGATTTTGCAGAAGAACTTTTTTCGAAATTTGGAAAAGATGAAATGTATGAAGTTGCAAAATCACTTGAAAAAGACGCTATTTCAAAACTGGGGCCTAAAGGAATCTTCCCAAATGTAGATTTTTATTCAGGCTTGGTATACAGAAAACTTGGAATTCCTAGAGATCTATTCACTCCAGTGTTTGCTATTTCAAGAGTGGCAGGCTGGCTTGCGCATTGGAGGGAACAATTAGGAGCAAATAGAATTTTTAGACCATCACAAATTTATACAGGCTCAAAAAAAAGACATTGGGAGTCTTTAGAAAATCGTCTAAAGACCAAATAAATAAAAAAAATAATTTTTAGCACTACCCTGTAAGCAGAGTTTTATTCAACGTGAATTCAGGACTAGATCTTGAATTGAGCTTTAACCAAGCCATGCAAGGTTTTGGGATATCATCTGATATTGCTCATATTCTATGGCTACCTTTACCTATGCTATTAGTCCTAATAGCAGCCGTAGTAGGAGTATTAGTAACTGTTTGGCTTGAAAGGAAAATCTCAGCTGCGGCTCAACAACGCATAGGGCCAGAATACGCAGGTGCATTAGGGATATTGCAGCCTATGGCAGATGGATTAAAGCTATTGGTTAAAGAAGATATTATTCCTGCCAGAGCTGATGGACTCTTATTTACTCTTGGACCTATTTTAGTTTTAGTCCCAGTCATACTTTCTTGGTTGATAGTTCCATTCGGGCAAAATCTATTAATTAGTAATGTTGGAATAGGAATTTTCTTATGGATTGCATTAAGTAGTATTCAACCTATTGGACTACTAATGAGTGGCTACGCATCAAATAATAAATACTCATTACTAGGGGGACTAAGAGCAGCAGCACAATCAATTAGTTATGAAATCCCTTTAGCCCTATCTGTTTTAGCAGTAGTAATGATGAGTAATTCATTAAGCACAGTAGATATTGTTGCGCAACAAAATAATGCAGGCTTTCTTAGCTGGAATGTTTGGAGGCAACCAGTTGGATTTGTAATTTTTTGGATATGTGCTTTAGCTGAATGTGAAAGATTACCTTTTGATCTACCTGAAGCAGAAGAAGAACTTGTCGCAGGCTATCAAACAGAATATGCTGGCATGAAATTCGCCCTTTTTTACCTCGCTGGATATATAAATCTTGTTTTATCAGCTTTATTAGTTTCAGTTCTATATTTAGGAGGTTGGGGATTTCCCATTCCAGTTAATTTATTAGCTTCATGGATCGGTCAATCTCCTGATTCTGCATTAATTCAAGTTTTCACTGGTGCGGCTGGGATAGTTATGACAATTCTCAAAGCTTATTTATTGGTTTTCTTGGCAATTTTACTTAGGTGGACAACACCTAGAGTTCGTATAGATCAATTACTGGATCTAGGTTGGAAATTCCTCTTACCAATTTCATTAGTAAATCTTTTAGTAACAGCATGTCTTAAGCTTGCATTTCCAATAGCTTTTGGTGGATAAAGATTAAAACTTGAATTCAACTTATTTAATTAAGTAGATTTACCTATAATATCTTGAAAAAAAGCCTTAGGCTTATTAATGTATTAATAAGCCTAAGGCAATCCAAGTAGGATGTTGGGTTTCCTCCAAAAAGTTTCTAACTACACAAAAGACGCTATTAGTGCCGCAAATTACTTGGCACAAGGTCTTTCTGTGACTTTTGATCACATGCGGCGACGGCCGATCACTGTTCAGTACCCGTATGAAAAATTAATTCCTTCCGAGAGATATCGAGGGAGAATTCATTATGAATTTGACAAATGCATAGCTTGTGAAGTTTGTGTAAGGGTTTGCCCTATAAATCTTCCAGTTGTCGACTGGGTAATGAATAAAGAAACCAAGAAAAAAGAGCTTAGAAACTATTCTATAGATTTTGGAGCATGTATCTTTTGTGGAAATTGTGTCGAATATTGTCCTACTAACTGTCTATCAATGACAGAAGAGTACGAGCTTTCTGCATTCGATAGACATAGCCTTAATTATGACAATGTTGCATTAGGTCGATTACCTACAAGCGTAACTACAGATCCTTCAGTAAAGGCATTAAAAGAATTAGCTTATTTACCAAAAGGAATAATGGACCCTCATGAGGTAAAAGCAAATGCTAAAAGGACAGGGGATTTACCAAAAAACATCCTAAAAGCAATTAAAAAACCTTCAACATCTCAACAACTTTCTGATAATACAATTATCGATGATAAACAATGAATATATCCAACTCCACTGAGTTGATTTGCTTCATCATCCTTTCAACAATTGTTGTTTGTGGAGGGATAGGAGTTGTCCTTCTAGAGAATATTGTCTATTCAGCATTCTTGTTGGGGGGAGTGTTTATGTCCGTAGCAGGATTATACCTATTATTAAATGCAAGTTTTGTAGCTGCAGCTCAAGTTCTTGTGTATGTAGGAGCAGTTAATGTTTTAATACTTTTTGCAATTATGTTAGTCAATAAAAAAGAGGAAATGAATGAAGTGAAAGGCTTAAAATTAAGAAAATTTCTTTCAGGATTTGTATGTATAGGATTACTAATTTTAATAATTAGAGTCAATATAACAACTGCTTGGCCACTACCTGGGCCAAAATCCATAGGAGAGGAATCAACAATAAGAATAGGTGAACATTTATTTACTGATTATCTTCTACCATTTGAATTGGCTTCGGTTTTATTGTTAATGGCAATGATTGGTGCAATTGTTCTTGCTCGAAGGGATGTATATTTTGAAAATGAAAATATTTCCCCGTCAAATAACATAATAAAACAATCTAAAACACCACTAATTGCTGATAAATCCTCTAATTAATGATTTACATTGTCTATCTCTTATCTTAGATTGATTTCATGATTGCATCCATTTCTATTAATGTTCCTCTTCAAGCATATTTAATTGTTGCTGCTTTACTCTTTTGTACAGGTGTTTGGGGACTAATAAATAGTAGAAATGCCGTTAGAGTTTTAATGAGTATTGAATTAATGTTAAATGCAGTAAATATTAATTTAATGGCGTTTTCTTCTTATTTAGATGGTGAGCTAATACGTGGACAAGTATTTACAGTATTTGTTATCACAGTTGCAGCAGCTGAAGCCGCAGTTGGACTAGCTATTCTGTTGTCCCTATATAGAAATAGGGTGACAGTGGATATGGAAAGTTTTAACCTGCTTAAATGGTAATAAAAAAACTATATTATGAATTTGAAATTAATTTGGATTCTATATCTTGTTAATAGTAAAGTTGCAGAAGAAAAAGCAATTCAATGTTCAGCCGAATTCAGCTTGCTTGGTGCAAAGGTAATAACAAAAGCCATTGGAATATCAAGTAATCCTTTCCCAAATTTATTCTCTCAATCTAAAGAATTACCAGATTTAGCTATAGTTTTAGGAGGTGATGGAACTGTTTTAAATGCAGCCAGACACCTTGCTATTGCAAAAATACCAATTTTAAGTTTTAACATAGGAGGAAACCTTGGTTTTCTAACTCATAACAAATTTCAACTAGATAGTAATAATATATGGGATGCTATTCATAGTAATAAATATAAAACAGAGTCAAGAATGATGCTTGAGTCAAGTTTTAATGATAATAA